>JAHZKQ010000235.1 GCA_022600315.1 Gammaproteobacteria bacterium | reverse complement strand
TGTGCATTACAGGGCTTGCATGTTACCTTGCAAGATCGAGCGCCAGAAAATATTGCCCCAGCAATTAAGCGTGCTGCAAAGTTGTTTAAAAAGAAATTGCGTAAGCCGTATTTGGCACAAGCAGCGATGGATCGTTTGCAGCCAGATTTAAAAGGCCATGGTTGTCAGCAAGCGAATATTATCATTGAAGCCATTTTTGAAGACGTTAAAGTAAAACAAGATTTATTTAAAGAGTTGCAAGCTAAAGCCAAACCAGATGCGATTTTAGCCACTAATACTTCGACAATTCCATTAGAAGAAATTGCTACGGTATTAAAAGATCCCAGTCGTTTGGTGGGCATTCATTTTTTTAATCCGGTGGCAAAAATGTTGTTGGTTGAGGTGGTAAAGGGTGGAAAGACCGATCCTGAGATTGCTAATAAAGCTCAGGCCTTTGTGGGTCAAATTGGTAAATTGCCCTTACCGGTTGCTAGCTCACCAGGCTTTTTAATTAATCGCTTATTAATGCCGTATTTGCTAGAAGCTTTGGAGATCGCTGCCAGTGGTGTGCCATTGGCAGCGATTGATAAAGCCGCCGAAGAGTTTGGTATGCCAATGGGTCCGGTGACTCTAGCTGACATGGTTGGGCTTGATGTTTTATTATCAGCAGCAAAAACGATTGGTAGTCATTTTAAAGTTGAAGTGCCTAGTCGTTTGGCGGAATTAGTTGCCTTGGGTCGGTTGGGGAAAAAAACCGGCAAAGGGTTTTATGAGTATGATGACAAAGGCAAACGTATCAATAAAACTGATGATAAAGCAACCGCTGCAACCCCAGATTCTGATATTGCCGAACGCATGATATTACGTATGGTGAATGAGGCGGTAGTTTGTTTAGATGCAGGGGTGATTAATGATGCTGATCTATTGGATGGCGGTATGATTTTTGGCACTGGGTTTGCACCCTTTCGTGGCGGGCCATTGCATTATGCGGGAACAGTTGGCTACAACGAAATTCAAAATCGCCTGGAAGAATTTGCTAAGCGCTATGGTGAGCGTTTTACGCCAGCACCGGCGTGGAATAATTTTATTAAACAACAAATGAGTCAATCTGTTAAACCTAAAGCAACTGCGAGTTAAAGTAAATATGCCTGGGAAAATAAAAAATTTTAGCAGCCTATTGTTTGCGGCAATTAAATCTCTATGGTCGGTATTGATGAGTTCTATTTGGTTGATTATCTTTGCGGTGATCGTTAAAGATGCTTATCTCTATTTAGGCGGCTTGCCAAGCAATGAGTTTGTTAAGATTTTATTGCTGATGGTTATGATTGTTTTAGGCGTGGGTTTGTGGGCGGCTATTTTATATCAAGCCAATTACGTGCTTAAAAAAAACAACCCACATTGGAAATTGGCTTTACGGTTTGTGGCTAAGCATTGGCGCGCAATTTATGGTTGTGCGGGATTATATTTTATTATTATTGTTGCCGTGTTTGGGGTGGTGGATTTAGTGGGCCGATTTGGTATGCACGTTTGGGGTCGTGATACCGCGGCGGTGTTTTTAAGTCAGCTAATTGGCGCAATAGTTTTACTGAACTTATTGGGGCTGACGTGGTTTGGTTTATTGATTGTAATTCGTGGCGAATCGAATCCTTTGCGTGCTGTGCTAAAAAGCTATAAAGTCACCGTGACAAAATTTCGCCATATTATCGGCTTATATGCGGTGTTGGTAGCAACCATCGTATTATTAGACCCAGCCAGTTTGCACAGCCATTTTTTTGCCGGCTATCATGTGTTGGCGCTATTTGATTTTGCTGTGATGGCAATTAGTTTACCATTGATTGCCAATCTAACCGTCTTGTTGTGGCAGGATATGAGCTAGATAAGGCATTTTTTACCAATAAAAAACCCGCGCAAGGCGGGTTTTGTTAGCGCGCTACTGAAGACGATTACTCGTTAACAGCGGCCATGTGTTGGGTGCTAAGCTGTTCTAAATCAGCTAGCGGTACGATTGCTGCTAGTGGTTTGCCACGGCGAGTTAAAACAATGCGGCGGCTGCCATAAGCGGCTTTGTTGATTAGGTCAGAAAAGTTTTCTCTAGCCTCAACGGTAGTCATCTTCATCATGGGATAGTCTCCAGAGTTAAGTTATTGAATGTCTAAATATTACTAAAACGTCTTATGTGAGTAGAATGTACAGGATGCGCAAACATAATTCAAGTAGTTTTTTCAATATTTATGTAACTTATTGTTTTATAGTAATTAAAATTTTTACTATCGCTTGCGAAAATAGCGCAGAACTTCCCAGCAGATGGTCTCCACCGCGAGATCTAGGGTTCGATCACCCCGAAAAGGAATCTTCTGAAAGTAGTTTTGCAGGTTCTCAGGGCCGCTAATATTGATACTTAAGATATCCTCTTTGGTTTTCTCATTGCCCATCCAGTAGCTGTGTAGACCATCTATGCTGATTTCCACATCGACATCTGTGGGCTCTGTGCTGCCGCTAAAGAAGATGTGGTCATTGGTGGCAGCAGTATTGAGAATGGCCTGTAGTCGGCCACCAGTCGCATTATCGTTGATTAGAACGATATCTTCAGTTTGGCTTAATTCTTGGTAGAGTTGCTGTGAGGCGCGTTGACGGTGTTTGCTGACTAGGTTGTCATTGATAATGGGTTTGATTCGCCGGGACAGGCGCTGCAGTGAGACCTGATCGGCCGATAGTAGTTTGACCTCTAGGTAGGGGTATTCGACTCGATAGCCGATGCTGCAATTGGAGCCTTCGATGAGTTTATCAATTTGTTCGGCGATGCTGCCTTCACTCACACCCAGCAACAGCCAAGATTTGCGAAAGCTATTGTATTGGAATTGCTTTTTGATTAGGCGTGGTAATACGACTTTGTCGAAGATAGGTTGGCATTCATTGGGAGGTCCTGGCAGCATAAAGATTTGCTTGCCTTCGTGCTCAAGATAGCAGGCGGCCGCTGAGCCATTAGGATTAGCGATGATTTCAGAGCCTTTGGGGAACTCGCATTGCTGGCGATTAGAGTCTGGAATGGGTAGTGCTAGGCGAGTGAGGCGCCTAACAATTTCACGCCAGGAGCTGTCATTAAAGACCAGTGGAATGCCAAGTGCATGCGCCAATGCGTAGCGAGTGCGATCGTCTGAAGTTGGGCCAAGACCGCCAATGGTTAGGAGGGCGGCGTGGTCTTTTAGCAGGTAACGGATAGCCGTTTCAATATCAGCTTGGTTGTCAGAGGCAATCACATGGCAGCCAGCATTAAGACCGTGATCGCTAAAGGCGCGAGCAAAATACTGACCATTAGTATCTAGAACGTCACCATTGATTAATTCGTCACCGGTGGCCAAGAGGGCAATGCGCTTTTTGCTATGAATCTGTTTGTGAGCCATAGAGGTTTACCTTAGCGATTAGCGGGAATACTGAAAGCAAACTAGCATGATGCACTTTTAATTGGCAGATCTCAAGATATTAACCGCGATCTAGGTACTTTAGTTTGTCAGTTTTGTCTGCCCAGTCATCGGCATCTTCTGGAGGGTCTTTGCGTACGTTTAAAACTGGCCATTTTTTAGCAAGTTCGGCATTAAGGGCCAGGTATTTTTGTTGATCCTCGGGTAGATCATCTTCGGCAAAGATCGCATCCACCGGGCACTCGGGCACGCATAAATTGCAATCGATGCACTCTTCTGGATCAATGACCAGCATATTGGGACCTTCGTGGAAGCAATCAACCGGGCAGACTTCGACACAGTCGGTATATTTGCAGCGGATGCAGTTGTCGTTTACCACAAATGTCATTGCTAATTAAATCCTTTGCGAGATTATTGGGTAAGTAGTTTTTGCAGTTCGCCTTGTTGATAAAGTTCACAAACAATATCACAGCCGCCAACAAACTCGCCATTAATGTAAAGTTGAGGAATGGTTGGCCAGCTTGAAAAATCCTTAATGCCTTGGCGCAAGTCAGGGTCTTCAAGTACGTTGATGGTGGTGAATTCAGTGCCGCAGGTTTTTAGAATTTGTACTACTTTGCCAGAGAAGCCGCACTGGGGGAACTGCGCGCTGCCTTTCATATATAGGACTACTTTATTGTTGTTAATCGTGGTTTGGATATCAGTTTGTGTATTCATTAGAGTTCATCCGCGGTAAAAGTTTTTAAAGAAAGTGCATGAATAGTCGCTTGCATCTTATCACCGAGTGCTGCATAGACCAAGCGGTGGCGTTCGATTAAATTTTTGCCGGCAAAAGCTGGGCAGACAACAACGGCTTCAAAATGACGACCATCGCCATCAACGCGTACTTCACTGTTAGCTAGGTTGGCTTCAATCCATTGCTTGATATCTGTATTGGTTACCATGCGTCACACTTGAGTGGTTTAAAAGTTATCCCAGTTTGGATTAGGCTGGGGTTGAGATTCGGCTTCAGCGTTGTCACGTAGCTGGTGGATTGCTTGATACTTATCGATCTCGGCTTGCTGAGCCGCGGATTTGGGCTGGGCAGCATCAAATTCCGCCAATCGGCGGTCGATTTCGCTAACATAATGTTTATTAATTTTTTTCATAGTCTGCTACAATGTTTCGTTTCCTGATAAGAGAATTTAACCAGTAAGTTTCAGAATATGCAAGAGCTAACACTGAAAGATTTCAGTTTTGTTGAGCTGTTTGATGTGGCAGGCCTAAGGCGCTTAGACCAGCGTTTTGCTTCCTATTTGCAAGCGAAAGCGCCGCTTTTGGCGAGGCGTTTGCTAGCTTATCGCGGCGGTGAATTGATTCAAGCGCTTGAGCTGAGTGAGTTCTTATTGGCAGTAGCGCCGCTACTAGAAGATTTTATTGCCCAGTTGTTTATGATTGAATCCGTAGTGGCGCAAAAAAATGCCGCGACGTTAATTCACGACCCTATTTTTGCCTTTAAAAAATATTATTTAAAAGCCGCGCGGCGACGTAGTAGGCAGCCTGAACCAATACCCTTTCAGGAATTAAATCAATGGCTATTAAGCCAAGTTGAGCCAGCAGAAGATTTCGAATTAGTGGTTGCTAAATTCGGCCAAACGTTATTACAGGACAGTGAAAAAAATTCAACGTCAATTCAAAATTTAATTGCTTGGTGTGCGGCAGGTTTATCAACTCGTGAAGGTAAAGCAGCCGTTAAGGGTTGGGTTAGTTTCACTTTGCCTGAGCGAATTGATTATGCCAATTTAGTGCCGTTGGAAAAAGTTGCTGAAGATAAATATCAGCGCTCACAAGGCCTAGTAAAAAATTGGCGACAGCGTGATGGATTTAAATTAACCGATTCAAGAATGACGGCGCGCCAGACGCAGGCCGAAGTGAATTATTGTATTTACTGTCATAAAAATGCCGATGATTTTTGTGCGCACGGTTTTCCTGCTAAAAAAAACAAACCTGAGCTGGGCTTTAAAATTCAGCCAGTGACCGATGAAACTTTAAATGGCTGCCCGTTAGAAGAGAAAATTTCTGAAATGAATTTGTTAAAAAAAGCTGGGCACACCATTGGCGCCTTGGCAATGGTGATGGTGGATAACCCCATGTGTCCTGCTACCGGGCATCGAATTTGTAACGATTGCATGAAGTCATGCATTTATCAAAAACAAACCCCAGTCAACATTCCTGAAATTGAAACCCGTGTTTTAACCGATGTGTTAGATTTACCTTGGGGCGTTGAGATTTATGATCTATTAACCCGTTGGAATCCATTACGTCAGCAACAGTATTTGCCCAAAGAATATAATGGCCAAAAGATTTTAGTGATGGGGATGGGGCCAGCTGGTTTTACTTTGGCGCATTATTTATTAATGGAAGGTTTTGCCGTGGTGGGTGCCGATGGGGTGAAACTTGAGCCATTGCCAGAGCATTATTTAACTCAGCCGATACGTGATTTTGGGCTCATCTATGAGCAATTAGATGATCGGATCATGAATGGTTTTGGGGGCGTAGCCGAATACGGCATTACCGTGCGTTGGGATAAGAACTTTTTAAAGTTAATTTATTTAAGTTTATTGCGGCGACGTTATTTTCAAGTTTTTGGGGCATTACGGTTTGGTGGCAGTTTATGTGTGGAAGATGTTTGGCGGTTAGGGTTTCAGCATTTAACCATTGCGGTGGGTGCCGGTTTGCCAAAAGAATTGATGATTCCAAACAGTTTGCTGCCTGGGATGCGTCAAGCAAATGACTTTTTAATGGCGTTGCAATTAACCGGGGCGGCGAAAGATTCAAGCTTGGCGAATTTACAAGTGCGATTGCCAGCAGTCATTATTGGTGGTGGTTTAACTGGGATTGATACCGCCACCGAAGTGCAAGCCTATTATATAAAACAAGTGGAAAAAGTTTATCGACGCTATCAAATTTTAATTGAGGCTTTTGGGATAGATAAAGTGCGTAATCGGTTTGATACACATGCGCTTAAAATCCTAGATGAATTTATTGAGCACGGTCGCTTAGTTAAGCAGGAGCGCAAGCTGGCATTAAAAGAAAAACGTTCACCGGATTTGCTGCGCTTAATTCGCCGCTGGGGTGGGGTGACCATTGCCTATCGTAAACGCTTGCAAGATTCGCCAGCTTATCGTCGTAATCATGAGGAGGTGATAAAAGCTCTAGAGGAAGGGATTTATTATGCCGAAGGTTTAGCGCCTTTAGCCGTTGAATGTGATGCCGAGGGTTGGGTGAGTGGTTTAACTTGTCAGTGGAAAGTTTGGAATGAAAAAGGTGAAGTTAAAATTAAGCAAGCTAAGTTTACTTTGCCAGCACGCTCAATTTATGTCGCAACCGGTGCTAAACCCAATGTGGCTTATGCCTTTGAACACGCTGAAACTTTTACTAGACAAAAATTTCAGTATCAGCGGTTTAAATTAAATGCGCAGACTTTATTAGAGGTGCAAGGTGAGCTAAACCCTAAAGCCACTGAGCCAGGTTTTTTTACTAGCTATCAGCAAGATGATAAACGGGTGAGTTTTATTGGCGACACGCATCCAGTGTTTCATGGCAGTGTGGTGAAGGCTATTGCTTCGGCAAAACGCGCTTATCCGGATATTGTTGCCGCTTGTGAGTTGCAAGCAGATTCTTCTTTACAATCTGATTATAAAGAATTTAAATCACAGTTAAATAAGTTGTTGACTGCGACAGTTGTTGCGATTACTCCTCGCACGGAAAACCTTATTGAACTTAAAGTTCACGCGCCGTTGGCGGCAGAAAAATTTCAGCCGGGTCAATTTTACCGCTTGCAAAACTATGCAACGGATGCAGCTGAATACGAGGGGACCCGCTTGCAGACCGAGGCGTTAGCATTGATTGGTATTCAGCGTCATACTGAGCCGGATACTTTAGCCTTTATGGTGCAATTAAACGGTGTGAGTTCACGCTTAGTGGCAACTTTCAAGCTGGGTCAAAATATTGCATTGATGGGGCCAACCGGGGCGCGTAGTAAAATTCCATGCAATGAAGGCGTGATTATTTTTGGTGCTGGCTTAGCAATTGCGCACTTACTGTCAGTTGGTGAGGCGCTTAAAGCAGCTGGGAATAAGATTATTTTTATTGGCTGTTTTGATCAACAAAATGATATTTATTGCCGAACAGAAATTGAAAATTTGGCAGATTTTATTGTTTGGCTAACACCCGAGCCACTGGTACCAAGTCGTTTGCAAGATTGCTATTATCATGGAGATTATTTAAATAATCTTATGCATTGCTTTAAGACTGGCGAATTTCCAGTGCCGCTGGAAAACTTGGGGCGCGCAGTTGTGGTTGGGGGTAGTCAATTAATTCGCACTTGGCAGGCCCTTTATAAAAAATTTCTAGGGCTTAAGGTGACAACTGACTTTAAGGTATTTGCTTCAGTTTATGGGCCGATGCAATGCATGTTGAAAGGTGTTTGTGCGCAGTGTTTACAGTGGCAAATTGATCCAAAAACTGGGCATCGAACTAAGGCGGTTTATGCTTGCTCCTGGCAGAATCAGCCCTTGGAGCGTATTGATGTGGCGAATATCGATCAGCGTCTGGCACAAAATCATACTCAAGAAGTGTTAAGTAATCTATGGTTGGATTATTTGGCTTCAAGGTATAATATAGGCCTCGCTGATTTGAGTTAATGAGGAGGTAGGCATGGTTAAGCAAGTTGCGCCCGAAGAGGCGGCAGAGCTTATGAAATCCAACAAGTTAATTATTGCTGATGTACGTGATGTTGGAAATTATGAAGAGGCTCATATTGAGAACGCAGTGCATTTATCAATGGCAAGGTTGCAGGAATTTTGTGAAGAGCAAGATAAAGATACGCCGATTTTAATCTACTGCTATCATGGTGTTAGCAGTCAGTCGGTGGCGCAACACTTAGAAACGCAGGGATTTAATAAAGTGTATAGTTTGATCGGTGGATTTGAAGCGTGGAAGCAGAAAAACCCGGTGTCAAAAGAAGAATAGTGAGATGTCCAGTAGTAATCAATGCCAGCATAATTTTATTATTCCACCGGTCTGTGAAGATCAGGATTTAGGCTCTGGGCGTCAGGTGCGCTTGCAAGGTTTAACGCAGCTATTAGAAAAACATAATGCCGCATTAATAGCGCACTATTATGTTAATGCCGATTTGCAGGCTTTAGCGCAAATGAGTGGCGGTTTTGCGGGCGATTCCTTAGCGATGGCAAAATTTGGCCGGCAAACTTCAGCAACAACATTAATGGTGGCCGGTGTGCGTTTTATGGGTGAGAGCGCGAAAATTTTAAGCCCAGAGAAAAAAGTTCTTATGCCAACTTTAGCGGCCACTTGCTCACTGGACTTAGGCTGTCCGATTAAAGAATTTTCTGCCTTTTGTGATGCGCACCCAGATCGCACTGTGGTGGTTTATTGCAATACTTCTGCGGCAGTAAAGGCGCGTGCCGATTGGGTGGTGACTTCGAGCAATGCCGTTGAAATTGTCGACTACTTATCTTCCCGCGGTGAAAAAATATTATGGGCGCCGGATCGTTATTTAGGCACTTATATTCAGAAGCAAACGGGTGCCGATATGGTGATTTGGCAAGGCTCATGTGTGGTGCATGAAGAGTTTCGCAGCATTGCCTTGGAAGATCTTAAAATTCAGTATCCGCAGGCGGCTGTGTTGGCGCATCCAGAATCTCCGGCCAAGGTGGTGGCCTTGGCAGATGTAGTGGGTTCTACCAGTAAGTTACTTAAGGCTAGTCAGACTTTAGCTAACGATACTTTTATTGTCGCAACCGATAGGGGTATTTTTTATAAAATGCAGCAGGCCTCACCTAAAAAAACTTTTATTCAGGCGCCAACTGCAGGATTTGGTGCGACTTGTCGCAGCTGTGGGCATTGTCCGTGGATGGCAATGAATAACTTAGATGATTTAGAGCAGAGCTTATTAAAGAGTCATAATGAGATTATTTTAGATGCTAAGATTATCGAAAAAGCCAAGCAGCCGTTGGAGCGTATGGTTAATTTTATAAAACCGGGGAAGATGGTTAATGCCGCATCTTGATCCAGCCGATGAAAAACTTTTGCAACGTAAATTAACTAAGCTTGGCTTTAATAAACTGCGTAAGCATATATTTTTATGTTGTGATCAAACCAAACCAAATTGTTGTCAGCACGAACGGGGGTTAGCGGCTTGGAATTATCTTAAGCAACGTTTAGACGAATTAAATTTAGCGGGTGTTGGCGGTATTTATCGTAGTAAAGCGAATTGTTTGCGAATGTGTATGGCAGGTCCTATTGCGGTAGTGTATCCGGACGGTATTTGGTATCACTCTTGTTCGCCAGAAGTTTTAGAGCGCATTATTCAAGAGCATTTAATTAATGATCGACCCGTTGAAGACTATATTATTAAGCAGGATGAAGCATGAAATTAACTGGCACGCTACAGAAAATGGCAACTGAGTTAAAAAATCCAGTGCAATATAGTTTGCAGTTGGGCGAGCAAACGCTTGTGTTGAATGAGTTATTAGGTCAGGATATTGAATTAACCTTTACCGGTAATATTTATTGTATTCACTGCCAGCGGAAAATCACTAAAAGCTTTCAGCAGGGCTATTGTTATCCTTGCTTTCAACGTTTGCGGGAATGTAATTTATGTATTATTCATCCTGAACGTTGTCAGGTGGAGCACGGTACTTGTCCTAAAGATGATTGGGCGCACGCACATTGTTATCAGCAGCATATTGTTTATTTAGCTAATTCATCAGCGCTTAAGGTCGGTATTACCCGGCACACTAATCAGCCCAGCCGTTGGATCGATCAGGGTGCCTGCCAAGCCTTGCCGATTTTTACTGCCAGTAACCGTTATCAGTCTGGGGTTATCGAAGTGGCATTAAAAAATTACGTTAACGATAAAACCAATTGGCGAACCATGTTAAAACAGGTGGCCGAACCAGTTGATTTGCAGGTGGCGCGTGAGGAATTATTGCAGCAGGCTGAAGCTGAGATTAAAGCAGCTATGGTGCAATTTCCTACTGGTCAAATTGATTTATTGCCGGACGCTAAAGTGGTAGAGATTAATTATCCGGTTAACCAGTATCTTGAGAAAATTAAAAGTTTATCACTGGATAAAACGCCAGATATTTCGGCGCGCTTAATGGGTGTTAAAGGCCAGTATTTAATTTTTGAAGAGGCAGTTATGAATGTGCGTAAATTCGGTGGCTATGAAGTAACCCTTACTTACTAATATTATCAATCACCCTAAGAGGATCACGCTATGTCTTATTTTATTTATCATTCGGCCAATGTTATTGGTATTGTTGGCGTTGTTTTGGTGCTATTAGCTTATTGTTTGTTGCAGCTTGGCAGAATGTCACAATTTAGCGTGAGTTATTCATTGATTAACCTAATTGGTTCGGTATTGTTGTTAATTTCATTGTTTGTGCATTGGAATTTGGCTTCGGTGGTGATTGAAATTGCTTGGTTGATTATTAGTATTTATGGCCTTGTAAAATCTTTACATGGTCGGCGCCGCATGAAAAAAAATTCTTAAACTACGGTATTGTGGCACGGTATAATTTGATTAGACTATCCTGGTTTGATTAATCACTAGGAGAAATTATTATGTTTCAATCTGTTTGTAAAACCAGCTTAGCTTTATTATTGGTGCTGGGCTTAAGCACCGCCTTTGCCGTTAAGCCGCATTCGGCTAGACATCATGCCGGGGCTTTAAAAGTGTCAACGCATGTCAAAGTAAACTTTAATACGGCTGATGCAAAATCATTAATGAGTTTGAAAGGGATCGGCGAGCGTAAGGCAAGCGCTATTATTAAATATCGTAAGGCACACGGTCCATTTAAAAGCTTAGCAGATCTTGGCAAAGTGCATGGGATTAGTCAACGATCTTTGCTTCGGCTTGAGAAGAATAATCCTAAGCGAATGATTGTTGCTTTAGAAAAATAAGTCAATTAAGTCTAGATTGCTCTGTACTCTGGCAGTTGAGATAGCTTGAACTGCTGGAGTGCCTTGCATCTATTGAAGTGGCTTTGTATGATGTGGTTCTAGGTTTGATCAAGGGATTGCTTTACAATGTCACTTCAATTGCTTAAAAGCAGTTTAATTGCCGTATTGGTGACCATCGGTTGCATTCGACTATTGCGGCCGGTTGCCGTACATATCGGCTTTGTTGACCAACCTGGTGGACGTAAAAACCATCAAAATGATATTCCATTAATCGGCGGCATCGCGATCTTTTTTGGGTTTGGTTTTGCGGTTTTAACCACTCATCTTGCACTATCATCTTATCGAGATCTTTTAGCAGGTAGCGCGGTGTTAATGCTGCTAGGTGTGGTGGATGATTTTCAAGAGTTAAGTTCTAAGCTACGTTTATTTGGACAGCTATTAGCAAGTTTATTAATTATTATCTGGGGTAATCAAATGATTACCAGTTTGGGTAATGTATTTTTCTTTGGGAATATTAATTTAGGTTTGTGGGGGTTTCCATTAACCTGTTTTCTAATCGTGGCTTATATTAATGCGATGAATATGCTGGATGGCCAAGATGGTTTGTCGGCTAGCATTGCTTTAGGGCAGGCTTTGCTGCTCATTTATCTTAGCTTAAGGTTACGCTTAAACACTGATGCCAGGTTATTATTCTATTTAGCCGCCTCATTATGTGCGTTTTTATATTTTAATCTGCGTTTTCCATGGCGTAAGCAAGCCAGTATTTTCTTGGGGGATCATGGCATTACTTTTGT
>JAHZKQ010000234.1 GCA_022600315.1 Gammaproteobacteria bacterium | reverse complement strand
GTTTATTAAGGATGCGTTCAGCTTCCATTTTAGTTTTATGGCTAACTTTCGCTCTGACAGTATCTGATCTCATAATTTGTTCACCTGATATGTTGTTTAATAGTATAGCCACATTATAGACATATTAGGGCAGAATTTCAATACCATGTTGAAATGCTATATTTTTTATATTGTTTATCAATACGTTATAATGCTATTGTCAAAATAGCCAAGATGGTGTGATAGGATAGTCATTATAGTCAAGGATCTATATAGGAGCATACATGTCAACACCTATAAAATTTGCGATTTCAGGTGCCTCGATTGCCGGTTGTGCCACAGCAATTGAATTATCTCGGACTGGGTTTGATGTAACCGTTTTTGAGCGTTCAAAAGAATCATTAATCGGTCGCGGTGCGGGGATTGTTTTGCCGCTGGATTTAATTGCTACCCTTAAACAAAAAGATTTATTGGATCAAGATTTTCCAAGCTTACCTGTAAAATTCCGCCCAATTTTAGTGGCCGATAAGCCAGATAATAATGAAAGAACACTAACAACACATCCCATGCATGGCGGCGCAACCAATTGGCAAGATTTATATTCCCATTTAGCCAAGCGCGTTCCAGAGGGTATGGTTCAGCGTGGTAAAACGATTACTCATATAAAGAGTGGCGATAAAATTCAATTAACTATTAATGATGGTGAGCAGCAAGAGTTTGATTATGTTATTTTTGCGGACGGTTATAAATCTTTGGGGCGAAAGTTTTTATATCCCGATTTAGAACCCCATTATTGCGGTTATATTGTTTGGCGTGGCACATTAGCGCGTATGGATCAGGAGACTGCAAAGCGGCTGATGGAAACCGCGCCTTACTATATGTATGAAAAAGGTCATTTAGTGATGTATGCGATTCCTAATGTGAACGCAAAAAATCCTCAGCAAGATTATATTATTAATTGGGTATTATATGAAACCATTGAAAAAGATCATCCATTATTTGCTGCTGATTTAAATCGTGCCAAGGAAAATATTACTAAAGCATCAATAACACAAAAAGATAAGGATTATTTGCATCAATTAGTTAAACAATATCTTCCAGCCTTTCCGCGGGATATTGTTATCGATACTCAGCAGCCTTTTACGCAATCGGTTTATGATATTGATATCCCACATTACTATAAAGACAATATTTGTTTAATTGGCGATGCCTCGATTTTAATTCGCCCGCACGTGGTTTCAGGCTCCACCAAATCCTTGCAAGATGCCATGGCCTTAGTGGATGACTTGCAAAAAGAAGCGGATGTGCGCACTGCACTTAAAAATTGGGATAAGCGCCAAACCGAATCTGCGCACAACTTATTTAAGTTATCGCAAACCATTGGCGATTTGTTTGTTACCAATGTTCCGGATTGGCATAAATTAACTAAGCAGCAAATGGATAAGCTTTGGCATAAAGTGATTGCCGGCAAGCATTGGTATTTGGCGGATGAGTAATGGGCAAGAAAGTATTAGGTTCATCCCATTTGCCGATTCGCACGTTTCGTTATGGAAGCAGTGGATTGAAAAGCCGTATGTGAAAGATGTTTGGTTTATTGAAGGTTATGCTACTTCAGATCAAATTCTTCAAGCTAAACAAAGTAATGGTTACGACTACCCGTTTATGATTTATCTTGATGATCAAGCCATTGGGTATTTACAGTGTTGTGATTTATACGCCTACCGATCACTATGTGAAGACCCCAAAGGTTTATTTACTAATGAGAAGCCAGGCACATTTTGTATGGATTTATTTATTGGCGAAAAAGATTATTTAAATAAGGGTTATGGCACTAGGATTGTTAAAGATTTTATTGATTACGTTTTCGAAAATTTTGATGCCAAGGTTTTATTAATTGATCCAGCTTGTTCTAACAAACGTGCGATTCGCTGTTATGAAAAAGCAGGCTTTAAGTTCGTCAAAATTGCCAATGATGGCATTACCGATTGTTATGTGATGCGGATTGATAAGCGGGTATAAATTAATAGCTGTAAAATCATGATGTTACACAATATATTTGCAAAATTCATGCTTTTTTAATATAATAATCATATGAAATTTGATTACAATATAGAGAAATCGACAGCGAATAAGGCAAAGCATGGCATTACGTTAGAAGAAGCCAAATTGCTTTGGACAATTCCATCGGTTGAAATTAAAGCGAAAACCGTTGATGAGCCGAGATTTATGATTATCGGTAAGGTTAACGGTAGGTTCTATTCGTGTATTTATACTATGTGAGGAGATGTCATTCGATTAATTTCAGCACGGCGTAGCAGAAAAACAGAGGAGAAAATTTATTATGAATACATCAAAGCATAAAAAAATTAAAGCAGCTGATTTTGATGCAGACTTTGATAAGGGAGATGTTAGTGAACATCTTGATATTAAGTCGGCAAAAGCACGTTATCCTGCGCAGCGAATTAGTATCGATTTTCCTAAAAGTATTATTAGGGAGTTGGACCTTGAAGCTGCTAAAATTGGTGTGACTCGAACATCACTTATTAAAATGTGGGTTGCGCAACAACTTTTAAGGCAGCAAGCTAGCAAATAATATTGCTTACAATATCGACCGACTCAAATCTTCATCTTCCGCGAGCTTAGAGAGTTGCTCATTTACATAGGCGGCATTAATCTTGGTGGCTTGACCGCCATTGTCTGAGGCTTCATAAGAAATCTTTTCGGTTAAGCGTTCCATTAAAGTATGCAGTCGACGGGCGCCAATATTTTCAGCTTTTTCATTCACATTTTCGGCCAATTCAGCAATGCGTTTAATACCGTCTTTGGTGAAATTCAAAGTATAGTCTTCAGTGCCGAGTAATGCAGTATATTGTTCGGTTAATGAAGCTTCGGGCTCTGTTAAAATACGCGCAAACTCGGCGGCTTTTAAGGCATTTAGCTCCACACGAATTGGGAAGCGGCCTTGCAATTCTGGAATGAGATCTGAAGGTTTGGCTAAATGAAATGCACCAGAAGCGATAAATAAAATATGATCGGTTTTAATCATGCCGTATTTGGTAAATACAGCTGTGCCTTCGACAAGTGGTAATAAATCACGTTGCACTCCTTCGCGCGATACATCGCCGCTATGTTCAGAGCGACGAACAATTTTATCGATCTCGTCGATAAATACAATGCCATTTTGCTCAACATTATCGATGGCCAAAGCGCGAATTTCTTCTTCGTTAACCATTTTTGCAGCTTCATCTTCTTGCAATTGTTTTAAGGCATCTTTAATTTTCATGCGTCGACGACGAGTGCG
>JAHZKQ010000233.1 GCA_022600315.1 Gammaproteobacteria bacterium | reverse complement strand
TATTTAGTATTATTTAATTTTAGCGATCCTGCTGAGCTTAATAGAGTGGTGAGTTTAGTCATTGTGATTACCGCAATTGTTGCTGGCGCTGGTGCAATTGCTAATGAAAACCTACAAGATTTAAAAGCTGGACAAATGGTTGGTGCTACGCCATGGAAGCAACAAGTGATTTTATTGGTTGGCGTGGTAGTTTCTGCTTTGGTGGTAGGTCCTACGCTAAATTTACTATTTAAGGCCTATGGAATTGGTGGCGTATATCCACATGCGGGAATGGATCCTACTCAAATGCTAGCGGCACCTCAAGCGGGTTTAATTGAGGCGGTGGCCAAAGGTTTATTAACTCGGCAATTGGATTGGAGTATGATTAATCTAGGTATCGCGTGTGGCGTGGTGTTTGTCATTATCGACGAGGTTTTACGTCGGCGTAATTTTAGATTGGCTTGTTTAGCAGCAGGACTTGGGATTTATTTGCCACCTGAAGTGATTATGCCATTTGTGATTGGCGGTATAGTGAGTTATTTTGTGAAACGTAACCGCAAGACCAATCATAAACGGTCCGCACAAGATGGCTTATTGTTGGCTTGTGGTTTGGTTGCCGGTAACTCATTAATGGGAGTATTATTAGCGATTCCTTTTGTATTGGTTGGCAGTGCTGATGCTTTGGCGGTTGTTTCCAAAGGGTTTGTGCCTTATGCTAACGTGCTGGGTGTTGCAGCTTTTTTAACTTTAATGGTTTGGTTGTACCGAACAGGCCGTTCTAATTAATTTTATAATGTGATAATTATGCAAAAACCAATTTACTTAGATTATATGGCAACTACACCGGTAGATCATGCGGTGGCAGAAGCAATGCAAAATTGTTTGGCCGTTGATGGGGTTTTTGGTAATCCGGCTTCGCGTACTCATAAGTATGGCTGGCAAGCGCAAGAAGCGGTAGAAGCAGCAAGACGGCAAGTAGCCAACTTAATCAATGCCAAGCCGCGAGAAATCATTTGGACTTCAGGTGCTACTGAAGCAGATAATTTAGCGCTTAAGGGTGCAGCACAATTTTATCAGCGCAAGGGTAAGCATATTATTTCTATGTCTACTGAGCATAAAGCAGTGTTAGATAGCTTAGAATATTTAGCCGCCCAAGGGTTTGAAATTACTTTGCTAGATCCAGAGCTTGATGGCCGCTTAGACTTAAATAAATTAGCCGCAGCAATTCGTAGCGATACTATTTTAATTTCCATTATGCATGTTAATAATGAAACTGGGGTTATTCAAGATTTAGATGCGATTGGGAAATTGCTGCAGGGTAAAGGAATTGTTTTTCATGTCGATGCGGCGCAAAGTGCCGCACGTATTGCTATTGATGTTGAAAAATTGCCAGTTGATTTAATGTCTTTTTCAGCGCATAAGGCCTATGGTCCAAAAGGTATGGGTGCTTTATATGTACGTAGAGAACCGCGCGTTCGTTTGCAGCCGCAAATCCATGGCGGCGGGCATGAGTATGGCTTGCGTTCGGGTACTTTAGCCACTCATCAGATTGTAGGAATGGGTAAAGCTTTTGAGTTAATAAAAACAAATCTCGAGGTTGAAGAAAAATCTCTTGAGAAAATGTCTAGCAAGTTATGGCGCGCTATTGAAAAATTAGGTGATGTAACTTTAAATGGCAATTTGAAACATAAGCTTTCTAATTGTTTGAATATTTGTTTTGCTAATATTGATGCTGAGGCATTGATTTTAACTTTGCCTGATATGGCAATTTCTTCAAGCTCAGCTTGTAGCTCCGGAGATGCCGCGCCATCACATGTTTTATTGGCGATGGGCCTAAGTCGTCAAGCGGCTTACAGTTCATTGCGTATTAGTTTAGGTCGGTTTACGAGTGAGGCGGATATTGACTATGTGATCTCCTATTTGACGACTGCAGTGAAAAAAATACGTCAGCAAGGTTCAGCATGGGATAAAATTAATTTAAAAGAGGAGTGTTAAATTGAGTGATAGCACATGCCGAATGCCGGCCCATTGGCACAATTATATTTGGCAACCGTTGTTAGCGGCGGTATTTATTTGCATGGTCTTGGTGTGCTTTAATTTTATTTCTGTGACTAGCGTGCTATGGGCGGTGGGCGCTGGTGCACTAAGTTCTAGCGCATTTATTGTTTTTGGATTACCAAGTTCTGTTACTGCAAAGGCCGGTAAAATTATTGGCGGTTATGCAGTGGGAATTATTTGCGGCTTAATCGTGCGACTTAGCTTGCAATATTTTTTAGCGCTTGGGGTGTTTCATACTAATATGCCACACTTTCATTTGCTTGGCATGTTTGCGGCAATTACGGTAGGTATTTCATTGTTTTTTATGGGGCTGCTAAAAGTTGAGCACCCGCCAGCAGCGGGTATGTCATTGGTGCTGGTGATTGATATTCAAAACTATAGCGTGCTAGCGGTTATTTTTGCAGCAGCAATTTTACTTGCAGTGCTGCATCAAGCATTAAAAAAATATCTATGTGATTTAACTGTATAAAAAAATGAGTCGTCATTCTTACAAGAAAAATTTCCTGCCCGCACTCAATCTGGCAGGAGCCAGTGTTTACTGTTTTCAAGTTTTGGGTTCGGGGTTGTTAGCAGAATATGCATGCAGTACAGCTAAAGGCTTAATAACTGATATTGGCAAGTTAAGTTTTATCGGCATTATTATATTGCGCACAGTTCAGCCAATGCGTTATTGCATTAAGCTGACATCGAGTAGGGCTAATCAGTTACGTTTTTTTGAGTCAGAATGGGTTGATGCAATAGAAACTGCAGCCTTTCTTATTTTGGTTGCGCCAGTTTATAAATTAAAAATTGGTGTGGTATTGCCCTTATACCCCCTAAAAATGCATATCGAGAATTACTGGCAAACCCAGACATTAACATAGCATAAACACTAATTGAAGATACCGCAAATATATACAATATCCCTATCCTTAAATCACTCAATACAACACCCTCTCCAT
>JAHZKQ010000232.1 GCA_022600315.1 Gammaproteobacteria bacterium | reverse complement strand
CAGAAGAGATATTAAGCATCATTGAAAAAATCATAGAGGCAATTGCTAAGCCGTGTAAGATTGAAAGCCGTGAAATAGTGGTTCAATTAAGTATTGGTGTTGCTATTTACCCGAGTGAAGTTGATTCGGCGGAAGAGTTATTGAGAAATGCTGACAAGGCGCTTTACCTTGCCAAGGCTCGTAAGGGGAATAGTTTTGAATTTTATAATTCAAGACTTGACCCCAATCTGTTCTAAGAATCAATAGGTTATGGGCGTAACCGACTGATTTATAGTCATTTCATATTGACAATACCGCGTATTTGTATATAATGTGTACTCTTAAGCCACTGTATTAGCGGCAAATTAAGTCTGGCAAAGGGAGTCTAATCTTTGCCTTCGCGGATCTCGAGATGGATATCCAAGACCATGAACGGTTATCTATGTTGGGGCATGAGCGTATGAAAGATTTTCATCTAAGTGGTGAGCATTATAAATTTTGTTGTAGTGATACGATAAAAGAGATCTGTCGTCCGTTTATGGAAGTGATGGGCATTCGGAAGATTGAATTCTCTCGCTACTATAGTGAAACGCATGAAACCATTACCCTAAGCACTGCTGAATGCTACATGCGTTATTATATCGAAAATAAACTCTATAACTATATTACTGGCACTCCAAATATTTATGCCAGGCCTATTACTAGTTTTGATGATGTTACTCATGATAGTTCTTTTTATATGAATGTCATTAAACCAACTGCCGATAAATTTAATTATGCGCATACAGTGATTATAGTAAAGTTTCGGGCCACTCATTTTGATTTATTTAGTTTTTCAGTGGCAAAAGATCGACTAAATTTTCATGATGAATGCATTACTGATAAAGTACTTTATCAAAAATTTATGGTTTATTTTCGTAACTCAGCAAGACATATTATTAAAGAAGCTAAGGAGAAATATGGCTATCGAACTCCAGTGCCTACAGAATTAAAAAATGATAAAAAGCAATACGCACATTTTAAAAAGATATATTCACAAAAGACTAATGCTAGAGAAATGATGGATATGCGACTAAGTGGTGCACATTATGAAGATAAGCCAGAATTGCCTTTTGAATTAAAAAAATATTATTTAGATGAGCCTTTCGAAGAAGTGTCTTTAACAAAGCGAGAGGCCGAAGTATTACTTTTAATCACTGATGAACTAACTGCTAAGGAAATTTCTCGTATACTCGGCATATCAACCAATACGGTGCGTGATCATGCCGACCATCTGCGATATAAATTCAAATGTGAGACAAAAAAGAGTCTTATTCGTTTGGTTAAAGATTATAATCTCTGTGACTATTTTATTGACGAGTTAAATGTCAATATTCCTGCCACACAATCTTATAAGTTTGCTAAGAATTGGAAGCAAGCTATTGTTGATAAAACTGCCAGTAATGAATGGATAGATGAATTTTATAATGATATTGATGAATCTTAGTTAAATCTAATCAAATAAGCATTGTCATTAGACACAGGATCCTGAATAATATTTATTAGTTTTGGGGAGTTTCCCTGTTATATTTTCAACAGCTGTCAGTATGGTGATGCAATTATGGAATTAATCAATCTGGGTAGTATAGAGTTTGCTTTTTGGATTACTTTATTTCTAATATTTTGCCATTATCTTTCCCCCTGGTTTGATAGGCTTCCCGGGCTTAATGCCAAGCGGTTGACATCTTTTGCTGGTGGTGTTGCAGTAGCTTATGTGTTTTTGCATATGCTGCCGGAGTTGGTTGAAGGCAATCAGACGATAGGTAAATTACTGGCTGAGAGCGAAACCTTAACGCCTTTATTAGATTTGGGTATTTTTATTATTGCCTTGTTTGGATTTAATGTTTATTTTGCTTTAGAGGTATTGGCCACTCGTACCAGGGTAGCCCCAGATTCGACTAACAAGAAGGTCTACTATTTGCATTTAATGATGTATGGCATATATAATTTTTTAATCACCTATACCATGCCACTTCGAGTACAGAGCGGAATTACTTATTCAGTTATTTTCACTTTAGTGATAGGCCTTCATTTTATATTAGTTGATCGAAGCTTTAATCGAAACTTTAAGCAGTATTTCTCTAAAGCTGGGCGATTATTTCTATTGGCATTGCTTTTTCTGGGTTGGCTGGTGACAGCGTTAACCAATCCAATTAATGTAGTTTTGGTTAGTTTTATGATTGCTTTTCTATCGGGTTCCGTACTATATAATGTTTTTCGCGAGGAATTGCCTTCGACACAGAGCTCAAGTTTTTTGAGCTTTAGCTGCGGAATGCTGCTGCTGACCATTGTGTTAATAATAATGACAGTTTATCGTCAATTTTAGTGTGTATTTATTATGAATTGGATTAATCTTTACAAGCAGTTAAAAAATCATACTGAGATTAAAGTCATTTCAGAGTGTGATACTTATCGAAAGTTTGCAAAAAACTTACCTCGCTCAACTGATTCGGTGCTGGAAATTGGTTGCTCAACGGGCATGATGACCAAAGTTTTAGCCGGCCCAGCAAAGCAAGTGTTGGCAGTTGATAATTCTGCAGCGATGTTGACTTTTGCGCAGCAAAGCTTAATTGATTGCCCTAATGTCGAATTTATACAGTTGGATGCGCGAGATATTGAAGCCGTGCAAGCCTTAATGCCAAAACCAGATATTATCTTTATGGATATTGGCGGCAATGTACGATTGAATAATTTAACCTCTTTACTACGTTTATATTTATTTGCTTTTACGCCGCGGATTTGGGTGGTGCGTTGCTTTGAGTTGGCAATCTTGCAGCATTTAATTACTGAGGCTGAGCTGCCAGAAGAAAGTGCGCATGCTAAAAAGATTATTTCACCGCCATCGGATTCTCGGGTTGATTACTTATTAGAACTATCGGAAAGTGATATCTTAAGTGACCGAATCTTTGCTGCCCGCAAGCTGCGCAGTGTTAAAAAGCCACTGGCTCAGCAACGCATTCTGGCTATGCAGCAAGACCCCAGTTCTAAGGTGAGGCGAATCTGTAGCTCCTGTGAGTTAAATCCGGTATAGTTCTCTTATGATTAAACCTCTATCTTTATACATTGGATTACGCTATACCCGTGCTAAGCGCCGGAATCGTTTTATCTCCTTTATTTCTTTAGCTTCGATGCTGGGCATTGCGCTGGGTGTAATGGTGTTGATCACGGTGTTATCAGTGATCAATGGGTTTGACTACCAAATTCGCAACCGCTTTTTTTCAATTGTGCCGCAGGTCACCGTGCAAACACGTACAGATATCAGTAAGGCTTGGCCAATACTGCGGAAAAATATTTTAAAACTAAGCGGCGTGTCAGCTGCAGCGCCTTATGTCATGGGTAATGGGGTTATTTTGCAAGGCAATAATACGGTGGGCTTACAATTAATTGGCGTGCAGCCAAGCTTGGAAAGCACGATTTCTAAACTACAACAGAAGATCTTGCTAGGCAATTTATCTAGTTTACGACCGGGGCAATACCATATTATTATCGGCCAGACTTTGGCAGATCAGCTGGGTGTTAGCGTAGGTGATAAAATTTTGGTTTTAACGCCACAACTCAATATGACTTTGGTGGGTGAGTTGCCACGTTATCGGCGCTTTACAGTAAGTGGGATTTTTCATGTCAGTCAAGGCTTTGGGTTTGATTTGACCAATGCTTACATTAATATGCAAGATGCTAAAGCCTTATTTTTACCGGGCCAACGTTTGAGTGGTTTACACGTTAAATTAAACGATTTATATGCCGCATCAAAAATCACCACTGAATTGCAAGCCTTGTTGCCACCCCAGTTTTTAGTCTCAAACTGGATGACAAGTTATGGCACGTTTTTTCAAGCACTGGGCATGGAAAAAACTATTTTATTTGTTATATTAGTTTTATTAGTGGCAATTGCCGTTTTTAATTTAGTTTCAACCTTGGTGATGGTGGTTAACGATAAACGGGCTGATATTGCTATTTTACGTACTTTAGGAGCAAGTCCGGGGACTATTATGCGCACCTTTATTGTGCAAGGTGCGATTGTAAGTATTGCAGGAATTATTCTAGGGGTGATTTTAGGGCTGTTATTAGCAAGCAATATTACGGCATTGACTAATTGGGTGCAGCAAGTTTTTCAGGTGCAGTTTTTGCAATCTTCAGTATTTTTTATCAATTTCCTACCATCAAAAATTGAATTGCATGATGTGATGTTTATTTGTTTAATTGCCTTTGGTTTAAGTTTATTAGCGACTTTATATCCCGCTTGGACCGCGTTTCGCACTCAACCAGCCGAGGCGTTGCGCTATGAATGATGCAGTATTAAGTTGTCAAAGTCTTGCTAAGCTTTATGATGATAGCGGTCAAGCGATTGAGGTGTTGTCTGGTATTGATTTTTCAGTTGGCGCGGGTGAGCGGGTCGCCATTATTGGGGCTTCAGGTTCGGGTAAAAGTACTTTGTTACATTTGCTTGGCGGCTTAGATCAGCCTACTCAGGGGAAGGTTTATATTGGCGGGCAAGAGTTAACGAGCTTATCTGAAAAAATTAAAGGTCGGTTACGAAATAAATATTTAGGTTTTGTTTATCAGTTTCATCATTTACTGCCGGAGTTTAATGCCCATGAAAATGTGGCTTTACCCTTATTAATTCGCGGGTTTAAAGCTTCAAAGGCACGCGAACAAGCAGCAGCGATGATTGAGAAGGTGGGTTTAAGTGATCGTTTAACACACCGAGTTGGAGAGTTATCCGGTGGTGAACGTCAACGGATTGCAATTGCTCGAGCGTTAGTAACCGAGCCAAAGTGTGTTTTGGCTGATGAACCTACGGGTAATCTCGATGAAAATACCGCCAATCAAATTACCGATTTAATGTTAAAGCTAAACACCGAGCTTGGTATTAGTTTTGTGATTGTGACTCATAACCACGCCTTAGCGGATAAAATGCAACGCACTCTAGTATTAGAGAATCATCAGTTATCAGGATAATAGACTTGCGGCCACCCAAAGAACAATTTTTAGAGCGTCATCGCGGTGGCGAACGAGCCATTCTGGTTCAATTAGAATTTCCAAGTAGTGAATATGCGGCTGAGCTGACTGAATTTAAAGAATTGGTATTGTCCGCGAATCTTGAAATTTTAACGGTTATTAGTGGCAAGCGCACAAAGCCTGATTCGCAATACTATGTTGGCAAGGGTAAGGCTTTTGAGATTCAGGAGCAAGTTATTCAGCTAGATGCTGAGGTAGTAATATTTAACCATGAGCTATCGCCAGCGCAGGGTCGCGACCTGGAAAAATTATTTAATGTTAAAGTGATTGATCGCACGGAATTAATTTTAGATATTTTTGCCCAGCGTGCACAAACTTTCGAAGGCCAATTGCAAGTTGAATTAGCCCAATTGCAGCATTTAAGTACTCGCTTAGTGCGAGGCTGGACTCACTTAGAACGGCAAAAAGGTGGGATTGGTTTGCGCGGGCCTGGGGAGACCCAGCTTGAGACTGATCGACGTTTACTGAGTGGACGAATTAAAAATATTAAAAAACGTCTTGAAAAAGTTGCTAAGCAACGTCAGCTTGGTCGTCGGGCAAGGCAGCGTAATGCGACCCCGACGGTAGCCTTAGTCGGTTATACTAATGCGGGCAAATCAACTTTATTTAATAAATTAACCAAAGCTGATGCTTATGTCGCCGATCAATTATTTGCAACCTTAGATCCAACTCTGCGTAAAATTACTTTGCCCCAAGTTGGCGAGGTGATTTTAGCCGATACAGTAGGTTTTATTCGTGATTTACCGCATGATTTAGTGGCTGCATTTCGCGCGACCTTAGAAGAAACTCGCCAAGCAGATTTATTATTGCATGTGGTGGACTCACAAGGCAAAGATTTAACGGATATTAAATTTGAAGTTGAAAGGGTGCTAGGTGAGATTGGTGCCGACAATGTGCCACAATTATTGGTTTATAATAAAATTGATTTGAATCTGGATTTGCAAGCACATATCGATACAGATGCGGAAGATAAACCTTATCGAGTTTGGGTTTCTGCACAAACCGGGCAGGGCATAGAGCAATTGCTGGCAACGATTCATCAATTATTAATTAAGCGTTTATTGCATTGTGAGGTTACTTTAACACCAGGGCAAGGTAAGTTGCGTGCTAAGCTTTATGCGCTAGGCGCAATTCAATCGGAAACTACGGATGACAGTGGTAATCATATTTTAGAGCTTGCGATTGAGCAAAGTGATTATACGCGATGGATTATTCAGGATGAATAAATGTCCAATCAGATAATTTCGAAAAAACTGGCCGGTTTAGATACATTGCGTGCTTTTGCCATTATTATTGTAGTTCTATTCCACTATCCTTTAGGGTCACGACGAAAAAAACACAAGATTGGTAAGGTACAGTACATGTATGTATGTATAATTATATTACTAATTGTTATGATTGTAGGAGCATTTTATTTCATTCTCGGT
>JAHZKQ010000231.1 GCA_022600315.1 Gammaproteobacteria bacterium | reverse complement strand
CCTAGCGGTTATTGTCTTAATCTCTGGTAATGGCAGCAATCTGCAAGCCATTATCGATGCCAAGCTCGATATCAATCTGTGTGGCGTAATTAGCAACCGTGCCGATGCCTTTGGTCTGCAGCGCGCCAAGACTGCCGGCATTCCTACCACTGTGGTCAAGCTAAACGATTACCCAGACCGCACACTATATAATAAGGCGCTGCTAGCCGCGGTCGATCACTATCAACCCGAGCTAATTGTTTTAGCGGGCTTTATGCTAAAACTTGATGGCCAAATCCTTAGACGCTACCGTGGCCAAATTATCAACATCCATCCAGCTTTATTACCAAAATATCCTGGGCTGAATACACATAAAAAAGTACTAAAAAATGGTGATAATGAACATGGCCTCAGCATCCATTTTGTCGATGAAGTGCTGGATGGTGGGCCAATTATCGCCCAAGCGAAACTGGCATTAAACCCTGGGGAAACACCAGAAAGCCTTCAATCTAGAGTTCAAATACTCGAACATCAAGCCTATCCACTGGTGATCAATTGGTTTGCCAAGGGCCGAATAGCGCTTTGCCAAAATCGGGTGAAATTAGACCATGCGGTTTTGGACGAAACGGGCAAATTGTTGAATTTATAGAAAAAAGGATGAAAATTCCTGCTAAATAGGGTTATAATAATTGAAGCAAAGTAATGCACTTTGCTTCTTTTTTTTGTACAATGATTCACCATTACCAGTACAAGACCGGAAACAACAGAGGCAGGAATTACCATGGTTAAATCAGAACTCATTAACCAAATTGCAATGAAGCAAGAGAATCTTTCTTTAAAGGATGTGGAGCTGAGCGTTAATCACATCATCGAAAAGATGAGTGATGCACTAGGACGCGGCGACCGCATTGAGATCCGCGGTTTTGGTAGTTTTTCGTTGCACTATCGTCCACCACGGCGTGCACATAACCCAAAAACCGGTGAGCGGGTTCACACTACCGCAAAACACACACCACACTTCAAACCCGGCAAAGATTTACGTGACCGCGTCAATGCCAATCGGCATTTGTATGAGATCACTTCTACCAAAGAAAAAGATCTTGATGCTAGCATTGATATTGAAGATTAACTTCTAGCAGTACATAAATTTCTTGCCAAGGAATAGCTGTGATGTTTTCGCTGACTTTATACCGGGCCGGCGTACGACAAATAATATAACCTTCCTCAGCCTGAGGATATTCAGCCAAGAAGCGAGCCAAATGCCTGGCATCTTTTGCTTTTGGTGCCTGCGACCATTTCACTTCAATGGGAATAAAACGTTGCGCGATATCAATCACGTAATCAATTTCTGGTCCTGCAGAATCTCGCCAATATTTTATTTTAATGTGCGGTGAAATCAATTGAGCGCAATTATAAAGCTCATTCCCAACATAATGCTCAAAAAGATGCGCCATTAATCTATCAGGTAAGCGCACTCCTTCGTTTGCACAGGCCCTACGCACACCCAAGTCAAAAAAGAGATGTTTGGGTGATTTTATTAATCGGCGCTTAGTATCGCTTTTAGTGATAGGGTTAATAATCCGAGTAATTAAGCAATCTGCTAATATTTGATAATAATCGGCAATTGTTGTGTCACTCACGCCAATATCCTGTGACAAACGTGTAAAATTTAATTGTCGACCTGATTCCCCAGCTGCTATTTCAAGAAACCTCGCAAAACTACCCACATTCCTGACCAGCGCTTCAGCACGTACTTCATCTTCAATGTAAGTCGAAACATAAGAATACAAATCTGTTTCGCGATCTTCTAAGTTTTCTTCTAATAACATTCCAGGCAACGTGCCATAAATTAATATTTTTTCTAATGATGGTTTTGGCTCGGGTAATTCTTGATAAAGCAAAGGCGTCATGGTGAGTGAAACTGCTCGACCAGGGAGTAAATTTAAATCGGTGCCATGCTTTAATTTTCGCGCTGAAGACCCTGTTAAAATAAACTGCGCTTTTTTGTCATCAATTAAAGCCTGTGCTACATTCATTACTCGCGGTACTTTTTGCACCTCATCGATAAAAACCAAAGGCGGTTCTTGGTAGGCTCGCAACTGCTCTTCCAACTCCAACTCAAGCAATGCGGCATCGCGCTCATAACGCTGTCGAATGCTTTCCTTAGCAAATGAATATTCGATAGTAGGCTTGATAAACTGTTTAATCAGGGTGGATTTCCCTGTTTGGCGTGGACCGATGAGAATTACACTCTTACCACGTGCTAATGAATCGCGTACGTTACGTTCAATTTTTCTTGATATTGGCGCTACCATACACCGAATTATCATTGAAAATCCGGCTCTTGTCAAGTATATTCAATGAAAATCCGGCTTGCACTGGCTTTACCTATTGTAGTAGCCCCCTCTAAATAAGAGCCGCCTCTAAGATTAACTAACTTGGAGGTAATAATGACCATAGGTTCACTTACTCAATTGAAAAGACGTCGCACACACCACTACTCAGCACTTGTGTTAAGGACCTAAGGATTACTGAGGCTTTGCCTGCAGCCGCTTATTAATTGCAATCTTTTCTTTATCGGATAGGGTATTCCACAGCCGTACTTCATCGAATGTGCGACCGCAACCCACACAAATCGCATCGCCCAAAGAAGTGGCACTGCAAATTCCCACACAGGGTGAATCAACAAGTTCTTTTTTGCCGGCAACGTTCATTAAGGCTCCATGCCACGACGACGTTTAATATCACGCCGTAATACTTCAAAGTCGGTATCGGATAAAGTCACGCGGTTACGGATGATTTCGTCGTAATGATCAGGGGTAAAACCTTCTAGGCTTAAACCGACTTGATTGGAACGAATCCACGCCGAGCGTAACATTAATGGATGACCATCGACTAATTTAATCCCCGCCCATTTTTGTTGTACGGCAAGATCCACCATTTCTTTGGCGGTACTAAAGGCTTGATTCACAATCGTGCCTTGGCCCGGATTAATTAAGTCACCGCCACCGCCGCCTTCATCATCCGTATCGCTCCAAACATAATAGCCACCACCAAATAACAATCGCCCCGGCGAACTACTCATGGCATCACCATAACTGTGAATATCCCAATTGGTTTTGGCGCGAATAATTTCGAATTTAGACTCGCCTTCTGGCAATACCTTGGTATCCACCATTTGCAAAAACGGACAGTGATCAAGCAGGTATTTAATCTCTTCAGGCGAAATCTCACGCAGATAGTCGACTTCGATCTCCAGCTTCTGATGAGCCTCATCGATCAACTGCTCAATATCATCAGTAGAATCAGGTTTTTTGGGTTTATCTGACATTATCTATTCACATTAATCATTAAGAAAAGCTTATTATAATCATTTTATGCCTAAACTTGTAGCAGTATTTGCGGTATTGCCAAAACGTACATTGAAGCCTTTGCTAAAATCAATCAATCTGCTCCGGATATAACCTCGGCAACCAATAATCTACGATGTCAATTGGAAAGTTTAATCGCACCGGACCTTTAGGTGTATCTGAAATTAATAATTTTTGTTTTACTAAGGTATTTAATACGCTACGTGCTTGACGTTCTTTATAACCCGTAATCATTGCGGCCTGTCCACGTTCAAGTTCGCCTTTATATAAAGCTTCACGCAATAATAATAACGAACCTTTAGGTAATTGATCAGTACGCTCTGCGTCTTCTGCATAAGCACTAATACGTTTATCCAATTTATCCGGTTGAATTAAATCATGCATATAATTCACTTGATCTAAACAAGCCGTTAGGAAAAACTCACAAAACTGCACTAATCCTTTTGTAGAAAGATGGCCACGACCATCTAAATCACCATGGCGCTCTGCATCGGCCGACATTAAACAAGATTTATAGCTGGCAACCTTTCTCGCAAAGCCACGTGCTACCGACCATAGACTAGACCCAACCCCAATATGTTTTAAAAAAGCATGTGAAAATAATCGCGCTACCCGACCATTGCCATCTAAAAATGGATGAATCCATAATAAACGATGATGCGATGCCGCCACTGCGATTACTGATTTTATTTTAGTAAAATTATTTACGCCATAACCCTCAACAAAACGCTGCAAAAACTTCTCAATTTGATCAGGCGGTGGCGCAATATGACTGCCAACTTGAACCCAACTCGATCTAAACTGCCCTGCTTGTACACGGGATGATTTGCCTGTATCGGGGTTATTGATGATTAATAGCTCCTCCGGTAAATTTTTATAAAATGCTTCATGCAACCAAGTAATGAATTCAATCGATAAATCAAACTTAACCACTTCACAGTCAATGGCTTGTTGTACAGCAATATGCGCTTTAGCTTCTAATTACAATACCCGTCTTTTAGCGTCTTTAGAAAAATCATTTCTCAATGCCCGATCAATATCTCTAGGATGGGTATCATGCCCTTCAATCAAATTACTATAATAACAATTCATTGATCGCACCAAGTCACCAATCGAGTCAACCAATTTAGGATGCAATCGTGCAGTCAAGGCACTGGCCTTTGCAATAAGCTCAGTCGCCAAATCAACCAGATGCTGCTGAGTATGCAGCTCCGGTAGCATTGGCTCCATTAAGCCTATCGACCAATTATTGCCGATCTTTGGCATATATTTAAACCTTTATTAACAATAATTTATAAATAAAACTATAGATATTTTGCCGATCTCTATGCCGATATTATTGCTGATATTTGGTTAAATTGTAAACAAGTATTAGCGGTCTTTGTGATTAAACATGCCAACGATAAATCTCAGCAAACTGATCTTCACAGTTAATACAAGACGTGCCACAAGCACCGGGCTTTGGCACCAATTGCAAACGACCTTTACGCTGCCAATGCTCAAGCATGATGCGCATGTTGTCGGGCGGCTGCTTAAAGTGACGACTTAATTCCATTAAGTTTGCCACCGGTTTAGCTTGAAAAAAATTTTTAATGTCGAGTAATATCATGCCACACTCTCCTGTGCTGCCGATAAATCGAGATTATTCTGACGCGGCACCAATTTACGCTTAACATAAATCTTTAAACCCATAATGGCCGCAAGAATTGCCGCAAATATTCCACCGACCCATAAGCTTGCACTTAAGGGGTGTAAATTAAAAGTTAATACTTGATAACTCACTACCGCCGATGAATAGGCCACTAAAGTACTCCACGCTACCGAAAAGCTCGCCCAAGCGCGGCTTAATTCTCGACGAATGGCCGCCATAGTCGATACACATGGGAAATATAATAAAATAAACAATAAATAGGCAAACGCGCCCGCCTTGCCCGCAAAGCTATGTGCCATTTTGCCAAATGCGCCGCTCGACATATTATGTGCCGCTTCACTGGCAACAAAAGGATTTTTAAAGCCGTTCCCAATCACTGCAAGATTTTGTGGAATCGATAATGCCGCATCACGCAAACCTTGAACCACACTGAAATTTTGAACTAAATTAAGTTGGCCCGCTTGACTGTATAAAGTGTTTAAAGTCCCCACCACGACTTCTTTTGCCAACACTCCGGTCATAAGCCCCACAGTCGCAGGCCAATTCTCTTCTTTAACACCCATCGGTGCTAACACTGGCGTCAAGGTCTTACCAAATTTTGCTAATGCCGAATGACGACTACCGCTCGGTAATAAATGACCATGAATGCTAATGCTATTTAACGTGCCAATAATGACACACACCGGCACAATCACTTTACCCGCACGCCATAAAAAATGTTTTAGTCGCCGCCAAGCATGACGAAATAAAGTTGAAAGCTGTGGCATATGGTACTTTGGTAGCTCCATCACAAAAGCCGCCGGCTTGCCTGGCAATACCACTTTACGCAGCAATAAACCGGTTAATACGGCTACCACAATACCCGTCAAATATAAAAGGAAGATAATATTCTGCCCGCCGTGGGGGAAAAATGCCGCCGCAAACACCGCAAAAATCGCCAACCTTGCACCACAGGACATAAATGGGGTCATTAATATTGTTAAAATTCGATCGCGGCGACTCGCTAAAGTACGCGCCCCCATGACCGCCGGTACATTACAACCAAAACCAACTATCATTGGCACAAACGATTTTCCCGGCAATCCTAAAGCCCGCATAAAGCGATCCATCACAAAAGCGGCACGTGCCATATAACCGCTATCTTCTAGGAACGACAAAAATAAAAACATCATCCCAATAATCGGGATAAAAGTAATCGTGGTATTAATCCCTTTACCCACTCCGTGCGCCAGTAAGGCTACCAACCACGCTGGCCAGTGCCAATGCGTGAGTAACTGCGCCAAGCCATTTACAAATAAAGTATTACTGCCAATATCAAAAAAATCTTGTAATGCACCGCCGATATTAATAGCAAACACAAACATTAAATACATAATGGTTAAAAAAATCGGAATCCCTAATGCGCGATTTAATACAATACGATCGAGCCATTGGGTAAAACTGCGCTTGGGTATGGCAATCAATGTGGTAACTTGATTGGTGATTTGACTGGCCAAACCAAAGCGTGAATCGGCGATTAAAATATCTGGATCTTCATTCAGCTGCTGGCACAAAGCGGCTATTGATTGTTTAGCTAACGTTAAAATATCTTTGGACACCGTTTCAAACGCATAGGCATCCTCTTCTAATAAACGTAATGCCAACCATTTAGGGCGTGGAAAATCCATTAAGGCAGCTTGCAATTTTTGCTGACTGGTTTTAATTGAGTTAGGTAGAACCAAATTAATTTTTGCTGTTTTTTGCTGTGTTGCTGCATAAACTACTTGCTCGCGTAATTCGTTAATCCCTTTTTTTTGATTGGCAATAATACCCACTACTGGGCACGAAAATAATTTAGCAAGCTGCTGAAGGTTAATTTCAAGCCCAGTTTTTTTAACGATGTCCAACATATTAACGGCTAACACCATCGGAATCCCAAGCTCAGCTAACT
>JAHZKQ010000230.1 GCA_022600315.1 Gammaproteobacteria bacterium | reverse complement strand
GCTTTGAGCGCTTAGTAAATTATGTTACTGGGCTTGGCAATATTCGCGATGTAATCCCATTTCCGCGCACGCCAGGTAATGCGAAGTTTTAATATCCAAATCTGACACCAGGTGTGGATTTTGTACGAGGGGAATTATGCCTTTTGGAATTCGCTATAGACAAGTGACTCAGGAAAATCCTGTTTATGCAGCGTTTCGAGGAAAAGATATTCAAGCAGCAGAAACTGCACTAGCGGCTTGTGGTAATCCTAAGAAGATTGTAAAAGAATGCGTTAATATCGCCTACTCTCGCTTAGGCGAATATCCTATGGGATACCAACTCTTTAAACTAATCGAAAAATATTTCACAGTTCTAGATCTTTCACCACACCGAGTGAAACCGAGTAATTTCCCTATATTGCAAGATTTTATCTTCTGCGCCAGCAGCCTCTTTGATAATAACCTTATAGCCATTCGAAATATTACCTGTGTACTTGTGCGCCTATCTCGCCCTGACAAAAACCAGAAATTTTTTCAAGAAACTAAGCGCATGATTGCAGATGCAAAACAAGGTGCAATACATGATACATGGACTTTTGGCAGCCAAGAGGCTATTGATAAAGCGTTTGCACCTATAGAAACAGCTATTGATACCCCCTGGTCTGATCTTGATGAACCCTCAGATAGTAGCTCTTCTGCACTCAAGGTAGCTGATCCAAATATAGAGGGTTTAACACTTATAAATACCACCCCTGATGGTAATTGTTTATTTGAGGCAATTACACTCTATCTTTCTCAACATACTATAGACTCACTGAGACTATCCGTATCTCAATATCTGTATGGCAATGAAAAAAAGTTTCGCGAATTTACAAATAACCCTGAAAATTTTAAAAAATATACCGATGACATATCCGACCCAAAGTTAAAAAAATGGGGCGGCCAACTCGAAATTCAGGCAATGACGGAAATTTTTCAACGTCCGATTATTGTGATCACATCTGAGGCTCCAGTTATCCCAAGTGACCTTGGTACGTATAAAGACGCCCCCATATTTCTTTATTATAAAGACTTTCACTACAGCGCTTTACTTATGACTGGAGATTGCAAAGCACAAAACATTCTAAACAGCCTTACGTCCAAATCTGACACCAGGTGTGGATTTTCTCCCTAAGGATTTTTGCAGAAATATTTTACAAATTCAGAGGGAAATGACCTAAGATCACTGGACAAATCCTTCCTCATCGCTGTGATATTTTTATATACACAAGAATGGGTAACACCATATGCTTGCGCAACACTAGATATGTTGACAACCTTCAACGAACAACATATATAACTAATAATCGTAATAGCTTTTATTTTTTCTTTATTTGTACAACCCTCAAAATTAGACATTTGTAATCTTTTGAGTACATATTTCTCTATATTAGAAATCTTTGCGAAATATCTAACATATGCATCGTTTCCCAGCAGAGTCTTTATTTTCTGCTGTGATGCCAATACTCCTGAGCCCCCAATCCCTGTAAGAAAATTTTGTTCATCTTCATTCGAATGATTGTTAATAAACTCTTTATATTCACGCAAACTACTGAAATGCTGCAGCACAACATTAGTATGCACCCATTTAAGCTGAGCTTTTCCTAAATAAATATTATGACTACTCCAGTAGTACTGTTCAGCGTCACTTACTAATTTAGCCTTTACTGGGTTTTGATGGATGTATTGAACCAGTTTCAAAAAATAATTCTCTGAATCGACTAAAATAGCATTATATCTACTTTGAAAAAGGTGGCCCACTTGATTATATTTTTTATTAAATAATGCCGAGTGTCGTTGACAAACACTATGCATGAACTTATCTATTCCCACATCAGATACCTCTACCAGCAGATGAATATGATTACTCATTAAGCAAAATGCATATAAATTAACGTTATATTTACCACTAAATTTCTCTAATAGCCGATACATTAATTTTTTATCTAAATCATCATGGAAAATATTTTTCTTATTATTACCTCGAGTATAAATATGATATATAGCACCAGGATAATAAATTCTATTTCTTGTACTCATATAAATATAATCCAAGATTAAAAACAAATTTTCAATACAGGGGCTGCAAAAAAGTACGTCTCCTACAAATACAAAATTTGCACCTGGTGCAAAAATTCTCCCTGGTTTGACGTCCTGTTAAAGGCAACGTAGAATCCCTGCATGGATATTTCTTATTTACTCGATTCATTAAATGATCAACAACGCGAGGCTGTCGCCAGCGAACCACGTAACCTATTAATACTTGCGGGTGCTGGTAGTGGTAAAACACGCGTATTAGTACATCGTATCGCCTGGCTAATGTCAGTCGAACATGCATCACCGTTTGCAATTCTTGCGGTGACATTTACCAACAAAGCTGCCTATGAAATGCGCGGCCGTATTGAATCATTACGTGGCGCACCACTGAGCGGCATGTGGGTTGGCACTTTTCATGGCCTCGCGCATCGTATTTTACGTGCTCATTGGCAAGATGCAAAACTACCTGAGACTTTTCAAATTATGGATAGCGATGATCAGTATCGCATTATTAGACGTATTCAACGCAACTTGGATTTAGACGAAGCAAAATGGCCACCGAAACAATCTCAGTGGTTTATCAATAAAAGCAAAGAAGAGGGCCGCCGCGCTAAAGACATTACCCAAGCAGACAATAGTTTTTTTACAGAAGTGATGCGCCGCATTTATACAGAATACGAGCAAATTTGCGAACGCAGTGGGCTCGTTGATTTTTCCGAATTATTATTACGCTCACTGGAGCTCCTTAAAAATAATCCTGAAATTCGTGATCATTACCAAAATCGCTTTCAACATATTCTTGTAGATGAGTTCCAAGATACCAATACCATTCAATATGCTTGGCTAAAAATTCTCAAAGGAGCAGCTACTTATATTATCGCTG
>JAHZKQ010000229.1 GCA_022600315.1 Gammaproteobacteria bacterium | reverse complement strand
TCACTTTCATCTTTTAGGAAAAGAGCTCTTTTAACAAAACTTGGTTTTTTAGGTGCACTCGGCTTTTCTTCAGATAATCGCATTACTGTATTCATCAATCGTTAATTATTTAGCGATTGTAGCAAAGTAATATTAAGAAAATCTTAAAAGGTCTTGCAAGATGAGGCTAAGCCATAGCTTTAGGCTTCGAATACACAATTCGCAATACGATATAACCAAATAAACCCGACAGTAACGATCCAAAAATCACCCCTAAACGTACTAAAGCGGGGTAACCATCATTACCGTAACCAAAGGCCAAACTCCCAATAAATAGACTCATGGTAAACCCGACACCCGCAATTAAACTCACCCCATAAACACCGGCTCCTTTGACGCCATGCGGCATATGCGCCAAACCTAAACGCACCCCTAAAATGGTTGCCAACCAAATCCCAATTTGCTTACCAATAAATAGGCCCGCCGCAATCCCAAGCGGTACTGGGCTTAATAGATGCGAAAACGATAAACCTTTTAACGAAACCCCAGCATTCGCAAAGGCAAAAATCGGTAAAATGCCAAATGCCACCCAAGGATGTAAATTATATTCTAAGCGTCTTAAGGGTGAAAATTGCGGCTGCTTCGGATTTTTCAGTGGAATGGCAAAGGCTAAAATAATTCCCGCCAAGGTTGCATGTACGCCTGATTTTAAAACACAAACCCATAAAATAAAACCCACCACAAAATACGCCGCTAAATTTACAATACGCAGGCGATTTAAAATCACCAATACTAAAATTAGCCCCAAGCCAATAAATAATAACAACATGGAAATATGCTTAGTATAAAAAACCGCAATCACAATAATTGCACCAATATCATCGAAAATAGCTAAGGCAGTTAAAAAAATCTTTAAACTCGGCGGAATACGCGACCCCAATAACGCTAGAATCCCTAATGAAAAAGCAATATCGGTGGCGGTTGGAATCGCCCAACCCCTTAAGGCCTCTGTATGCCCCCAATTAAAAAATACGTAAACTAATGCCGGCACCACCATGCCACCCACCGCCGCAATCGCTGGTAATGCAGCACGGGTTAAACTATTTAATTCACCCTCAAACATTTCGCGCTTGATTTCAAGCCCCACCAATAAAAAGAAAATCGACATAAAGCCATCGTTAACCCATAACAATATTGGCTTAGAAAGCGTTAACATACCCAAATGAAAGCTAAATGTCGTATTAAAAAATGCGCGGTAATACACGCTCCAAGAGCTATTATCGATAATTAAAGCCAATAGCGCGGTGATAAATAAAATAATACCACCACTGGCTTCAAGTTTAATAAATTGGCGAATCAGCTTAAAAGCCAAAGTTTAAATCCCTTTATTAAAAAAAGGCCAGGTAAACCTGGCCTTGAAAAATCTTCTCAATCAATCGTGCAGGTCACCATTAACTACCATGACTGCAATTTTTACCGCAGAGATTATAAACCCAAGCAATTAATACACCAAACACGAAGAAATCCACAAAGCCCCACGCCGCGCCAATTAAGCCGCCAACTAAAGTGGGTTTAAAACCAACATAGACACTGGACCAAAGTTTTACAAATGGTATTCCATATTGCCACTGCCAGCCGGCCCAACCGACGACCAGCATACCCAAAGCCCAAATTAGACCCAAGGCAAAACCAAACCGCCAAACACTCAATTTATTACAGCAAGACATAAATTTCTCCCTAAATTAAACAGCAGATTCCTTGCAAGTATACCGTTTTTTAGCCATACAAATCAATTAATTGAAAATTAATCGGTTATTATTTAATCAATGTTTGCGGGGCGATCCATATATTCATACATAGGCTGTCATTGCGAAGCCCGAAAGGCTGTGGCACTCTCACAGTTGGTACACTTTCTCAAACCAAGGAAAATAGTCCTCATGAGCCCCTATTCAATCGGCGCGATTATTTTAACCTTGGCGGTATTGATTGGTTATCTCAATCACCGCTTTGTTAAAATCCAAAGCACGATTGCCATTATGACCGGCAGCATGCTGTTGTCATTCGTATTAATTATCTTACAACACACGCGATTTGCTGGGCTCTCCACTCACCTTAGCCATCTCGTTGCACAAACCGATTTTAAAAATTTACTCTTAAAAGGCATGCTGGGGTTTTTATTATTTGCCGGCTCCCTTGGCATTGACTTCAATATCCTAAAATCCCATCGCTGGGAGATTAGCACCTTGGCTTCAATTAGCACCATTGCCTCAACCTTAATTATCGGTGTACTAAGCTATTATTTACTGCCGCTAATCGGCTTAAAATTACCCTTACTTTACTGCTTATTATTTGGGGCATTAATTTCTCCCACCGACCCAATCGCGGTGCTCGCTACCTTTAAAGAAGTGGGCGCACCTAAAAAGCTTGAGGTTTGTGTCGCTGGTGAATCATTATTTAATGATGGCGTCGGTATTGTGATTTTTACAACGCTGCTGGCATTAACCTTCGATCATGTCAAAATAACCGCTGCCAATGTGAGCTTCTTATTTTTACAGCAAGCCATAGGCGGCATTGTCTATGGCATTGTACTCGGTCTTATTACCCACACCTTAATTCGCTCCGTTACCGACTACACGATTATGATATTAATCACTTTAGCCGCCGTCACCGGCGGTTATGAGTTTGCCTTGAGTTTGAATATTTCTGGGCCCTTAGCGATGGTGGTGGCGGGAATTTTTGTCGGCAATAAAGGTCGGCGCTATGAAGCCAAACAAACCTATTTGGTGTTAACCACCTTTTGGGAAGTGATCGACGAGCTCTTAAATGCGATTTTATTCCTAATGATTGGTCTTGAACTCTTAACTTTAAAGGCTTCCGAACTGGAAATTATTGCTGCCATCAGCGCAATTCCATTGATTCTACTGGTGCGCTTTCTAACCGTTGCCGCGCCCTTAAAAATCTTTCCTTTTAAGCTGAGCGGAACCCCCTACACCATTCGCATCCTCACCTGGGGCGGGCTGCGTGGTGGCCTGGCGGTAGCGCTAGCACTTAGCCTGCCGCATGGCCCATCTCGCAATCTGATTTTGGTGATGACCTATGCCGTGGTAGCCTTTGCAGTGATCGTACAAGGATTAAGCGTTAAGCCGATAGCGCGTAAAGCCAAAGAAGCGTGCCAATAGCCAAATTCCCTTGTATTTTATCGATAAAACTATTAACATTCCCGATCCTTAACTAACTTAACACATGAAGGTAAGGCCCAACTATGCCAACCATTACGATTCAAGACAGCAGCAACCCAGAACGGGAAAGAAGCTCTTCTTTTGATGTTGCTATGCGTCGCTTTCGCCGAGCTTGTGAAAAAGCTGGTATTCCTACCAAATTAAGACAAATGGAATTCTACGAGAAGCCAACTAGCAAGCGCAAACGTAAACGTGCTGCCGCCTGCAAGCGCTACGCCAAGAAGCTGCAAAAAGAACAAGAAGCACTCGAGCGGGAACGTACTCGCTGGTAAGGATATACCATCATGAGCTTACAAGAACAGATTCAAACCGATATGAAAGCTGCCATGAAAGCCAAAGAAAGCTTAAAGCTTGGCGTCATCCGTATGCTACGTGCCGCTGTTCGTGATCGCGAAATCGACAGCCAGAAAACCCTAGACGATGCTGCGGTGCTTGAAGTCATCAACAAGATGGTTAAACAACGTCGTGATTCTGTGACTCAATTCCAAGCCGCCAAGCGCGATGAGCTCGCCGCCAAAGAACAACAAGAAATCGAAATCTTAACCGCCTATCTGCCCGCACAAATGAATGAGACCGAAATCGATGCTGCCATCGCCAAAGCCATTAGCGATACGGGCGCCGCTAGCATGCGTGATATGGGCAAAGTCATGGGCATCCTCAAACCCGCCCTCACTGGCCGTGCCGATATGAGTTTGATCAGTCAAAAAGTCAAAGCTAGCCTTAGCGAACAATCCAACGCATAATAGTAAGCTTCTGAATTAACAACAGCGTTCACTATGAGCTCTAAAATCCCGGACAGTTTTATTCAAGATGTATTGGGCCGTACCGATATCGTGGAGATTATTCAGGCGCGCTTAAAGCTAACTAAAAAAGGCAAAGAGTATCTAGCCGTCTGCCCCTTTCATAATGAGAAATCGCCGTCGTTTTCGGTCAGCCCGGCTAAGCAATTTTATTATTGCTTTGGGTGTCATGCACATGGCAATAGCATTGGCTTTTTAATGCAGTACGATCGGATGGATTTTGTCGAAGCCATTGGCTATCTTGCTAATCAACTGGGCATGGAAATTCCCGTCGAACAAGGTAGTCGCTATCAAGCACAAGATAAAGGTTTGATCGAACTGCTGGGTAAAATTAACCAGTACTATCAGCGTCAATTTGAAAAATCAGACGCTGCCATCGATTACCTTAAACAACGTGAAATTAATTTACCTGATGTCAAAGCTTTTCAGATTGGTTACGTGCCAGCTAACTGGGATAATCTATGCCGACATATTCGCGACCAAACCCAACAAGATCAATTGATTAAAAGTGGCATGATTATTCGTAAAGACGATGGCCACTGCTATGACCGGTTTCGCAATCGCTTAATGTTTCCAATTCACAACCAAAAAGGTGAAATTATTGGCTTCGGTGGCCGCAGCCTTGGCGATGATATGCCAAAATATATGAACTCCCCCGAAACTGAATTATTCCATAAAAGCCGCGAATTGTATGGTTTATATCAAGCCCGTCAAAGCACTCGACAACTCACACAGTTTATTTTGGTAGAAGGTTACTTAGATGTAATTGCTTTACATCAATTTGGGATTAAAAATGCAGTGGCCACCTTAGGCACTGCCGTTAGCGCTGGGCATTTGCAAAAATTATTGCATCAAGCCAAAGAAATTATTTTTTGCTTTGATGGCGATCGCGCTGGCCAGCAAGCGGCTTGGAAAGCACTCACCTTAAGTCTGCCACTGATGCGCGATGATGTGAGTTTTAAATTTTTATTCCTTCCCGCCGGCGAAGACCCGGATAGTCTCGTGCATAAAGAGGGTAACGCTGCCTTTCAAGAACGCATTAATAATGCCTTCCCACTTTCCACAGTATTTTTCACTAAATTTAAACGTGAATTCCCATTGCAATCGCTGGATGCCAAAGCTCGATTTGCTAGAGCCGCCAGCCAGCATTTAAACACCATGCCAAAAGGCGTGATGCGTGAATTATTTTACAAACAGCTGACACAGATCCTACAAGTTGAAGCCCGCGATCTTGCCAGCCTTATCGAAACCACTATTACCGAGACCAAGCCTGACACCAACACTGAGCCCAAAACCAGCGAAACCTTACAACCGGCCAGACCAATTGCCCAGGCAATCACACTATTATTGCACTACCCAAAGCTTGCCAAAGAACAATTACCGAGCGGTTTGAATGAATTGACCCTACCCGGCACACATTTATTGTGCCAACTACTTGAAACTTACCGTCGCGCACCCATCTTATCTATAGGTGGACTGTTAGCCACCTATGAAGATCCAGCCGAACGAACACTGATTGCAGAGCTCGCTGCGCGTGAGCTTGCCGTGCCGCCCGAAGGGGCAATGGCGGAATTTCAAGGTGCGTTGCAGCAATGCTTGCAACAAACCCGGAAACAAAAAATCAACCAATTGATTGCTAAAGCGAAATACCAGGAGCTTGGCGCGCCAGAAAAGCGCATATTGCAAGATCTGCTCGCCGCTAAAGTCGGTGAAACGCTAGATTGATCGACGGTTAATAGGTAAAATGTATCGCTTGGTCGATACCAACCGCCAACTAAAGAGGTTCAGTTATGGGTGCTCCCACACAAAATGATAGTACACAATCATCCGGATTTAACGCGTTACTTGAAGAGGCTAAACGCAAAGGTTATTTATTGCACGAAGATCTATTAACCCTACCCAATGACTACCTTAACCCCAATCAAATGGAAGGTATTATCGACCGGCTAAATGAGCTTGGCATCAAGGTATTTAAAGAACGCCCAGATGATGATTCATTTATGCTCGCCAATGCAAGTACCGAAAGTGAAACCGAAATCAATGACGCCATTGAAGTACTGGCTACCGAAACCCGCACCACCGATCCAGTGCGCATGTATATGCGTGAAATGGGCAGCATTGAATTGCTCACCCGAGAAGGCGAAATTGTGATCGCCAAGCGTATCGAAGAAGGCATTCGCCAAGCGATGGGCTCATTAGTGCAATACCCCAGACTAGTGGAGCGTTTTATCACCCAGTTTGAAACCATTATTGCCAATGAAGGTCGTATCAGTGATCTACTTACTGGCTTTTTTGAAGACCCACCGGCTAAACCAAACACTGGAAAATTTGTCAACAAAAAACCTGCTGAAGCTAAAGACAGCAAGGAAAATAAAGATAGCAAAGAAACAAAAGATAGCAAAGATAATAAAGATGCCAAAGATAGTAAAGACAGCAAGACAAGTAACGATGACGACTTTGAAGATACTGGCCCTGATCCTATTTACACTGGCGAGCAAGTTAAAGAACTTAAAAAGCTCTTACAAAAGTACACCAAAGCGATTAAGCGTTATGGTAAAAAACATGAAACTACCTTACGTCATCAGAAAAACTTAGCTGAGCATTACTCAGGCTTTAAGCTTACCATCAAGAATTTTGTGCGCCAGACTTTAGAGCTTCGTAACATACTACGTGAGGTTCGCCAACAAGAACGCTTGATTTTAACTTACTGCGTTAAACACGCGCGCACACCACGTAAAGACTTTATTAACTCATTTCCAAAAAATGAGACTGATACAAACTGGTTTAAGGATTACGTCAAAGCACACCCAGATCAGGCGCAGACACTAAATGATTTTAATCGGGAAATTTTACGCGCCCAAAGACGCTTAATTGAAATTGAAGCCGAAACCAGTTTAAGTATTAGCGAAATTAAAGAAATTAATCGTCGGCTATCTATTGGTGAAGCGAAATCACGTCGCGCAAAAAGAGAAATGGTCGAAGCCAATTTACGCCTAGTGATTTCAATCGCCAAGAAGTACACTAATCGCGGCCTGCAATTTTTAGATTTAATTCAAGAAGGCAATATTGGCTTAATGAAAGCCGTGGATAAATTTGAATACCGCCGGGGCTATAAATTTTCGACCTATGCCACCTGGTGGATTCGCCAAGCGATTACGCGTTCGATTGCCGATCAAGCTCGAACTATTCGTATTCCGGTACATATGATCGAAACCATTAATAAACTGAATCGCATTACCCGACAAATCTTACAAGAAACCGGTCAAGAACCTACTCCAGAAGAGTTAGGCGACCGGATGGAAATGCCAGAGGATAAAGTTCGCAAAGTATTAAAGATTGCCAAAGAACCGATCTCAATGGAAACTCCAATCGGTGAAGATGAAGATTCTATTTTAGGTGATTTTATTGAAGACACCAATGTCGAATCGCCACTAGACTTTGCAACTGGCACAGGACTACGTGAAGCCACGCAAGAAATTTTATCTTCACTCACGCCACGTGAAGCCAAAGTATTACGCATGCGCTTTGGTATCGACATGAATACCGATCATACTTTGGAAGAAGTTGGTAAACAATTTGACGTTACCCGCGAACGGATTCGTCAAATCGAAGCTAAAGCTTTGCGCAAGTTGCGTCACCCAAGCCGCGCGGAAAAACTGCAAAGCTTTTTAGATAATGATGAAGATGAATAATTAAATATTGGAAAATATTAATCGTTATCTTGGGGAAATAATTCATAAGGAAAATGCAGCACAATTGCCGCTATAACTGATCGACATGATGTAAACAAGCCTCAATTTTCCAACCTTCAAGGTCGATAATAAATGCGCCGTAATAGCCCGGATGATATTCGGTGCTTAGCAACTACAAAATTCATC
>JAHZKQ010000228.1 GCA_022600315.1 Gammaproteobacteria bacterium | reverse complement strand
CTTCACGTTTTTGCTGTAAAATCTCTTCCGGGCTGGATTTTTCATCATCAGTGTTATTGCCAATACTGACATTTAAGTACTTTTTTACTAAATCGACGAATTGAGTATCCTGTTCTTTTTGACGTTCTTTTATACTAATAAATCTCATAAGAATAGGCTCTGTGTATTATTTTGAGGTAAAGGTTTCTATAAGTTGAATTATTATACCCGTCTTATATTAAAATAGTATTAAGTGAATAGAATAGATGGAGTTAGGTTTTACTCACTCCCTGCCGTCGCTAACATTTCATTGGCATGTGCTAAGGTTTTGTCGCTAATGGTTTTGCCTCCCAGCATGCGCGCCAGTTCATCAACGCGTTGCTGTTGATCGAGTTTTTGAATGCTGGTTTGGCTGCGTTTCTTGTCGGTAGACTTAATGACCTTATAATGATGATTGGCAAGGGCCGCGACTTGGGCTAAATGGGTGATGCATAAGACTTGGCAGTTCTGACCTAATTGTTGTAGCAGGCGCCCGACAATTTCCGCGGTTTTGCCGCCAATGCCCACATCGACTTCATCGAAAATTAAAGTGGAGCTGGGTTTGACTTCATTTAATAAGACTTGCATCGCTAAACTAATTCTTGATAACTCGCCACCGGAAACAATTTTATTTAAAGGTTGTAGGGGTTGTCCAGGGTTAGTGGCAATCATAAATTCAATCAGTTCATTACCATTAGGATTGATCGGCTTTTCGGTCGGGGTGAAATGAATTTCAAAGCGGCCGCCGGAAATTCCAAGCTGATGCAAATAACCGGTAAGCTTTAGTGCTAAAGTTTTAGCGGTTTTTTCTCGAGCTTTGGTTAATTTAGCGGCTATGGTTTTATATTGTTGCAAAATTTGATTGGATTGTTCGCGCAGTTTTAGCATGGTTTCATCTAGATGATTAAATTCATTCAGTTTATGTTTGAGCGAAGCGTGAATCTCTGCTAATTCTTCGGGATTAACATGATGCTTGCGCGCAAGATCATAAATTGTGCTTAGCCGGGTTTCGACTGCGTGTAAGCGCTCGGGGCTTAAATCTAATTGTTGGCGATATTGTTGCAATTCATCGCCGGCTTCTTGTAAATGGATATGGGCGGTGGATAATAGTTTTTGAATTGCTTGTAGCTGTTCGTCGGTTTGGCTAATCGCATTTAGTTCATTTAAGGCCTGTTCTGCTAAGGCGGCGGCTGACGTTTGTTCATCTTCAATGGTTAATTGGATCGCCTGGTTTAATTGCGTCATCAGTTCTTTAGAGTTGTGCAGCTGCTGATGCTCTAAACTCAATTGTTGCCATTCATTGGGATTTAAATTTAACTCATCAAGCTCTTGTAGTTGATATTCTAATAAAGCTTTTTCGGCATCTTGGTTTTGGGCCTTAGCTTCGAATTCATGGAGTCGTTGATAGAGTGCGTGCCACTGTTGATAGAGCGCAGCAATTTGTTGTGCTGGACTTTGTTGCTGCCCATATTGATCAAATAATTCTTGTTGCAAACTGCGTTTTAATAGTTGCTGGTGTTGATGTTGGCTATGAATACTTAATAATAAGGGCTTTAATTGACGGATTAATTGTAAGGCCGCTGGGTGACCGTTAATGCTCGCGCGACTATTACCTTGTCTGGAAATAATGCGGCGGATAATGCATTCATTATTGCTTGCCATGCCTTGGTCTTTTAGCCAAGCTTGTGCTGCTGGAATCGTTTTAATATTAAAACATACGTTAATTGCACAGCAATCAGCATCAGGGTGAATGACTTTACTATCAGCGCGACTCCCTAGTGCATAACCGATGGCATCAATCCAAATTGATTTACCAGCACCGGTCTCACCGGTTAAAATATTTAATTGACCAGCAAAATCTAGCTTTAAATTTTTAACAATGGCAAAGTTTTCGATATGAATATGAGTTAGCATAATTAAAAATTTAACTCCGTGTGGCGCGCCGTTCCCAGCCTAATTTTTCTCGCAGGGTACGATAATAAGTATAATCGATGGGATGAATCAGGCGCAAACGCTCGGTTTTTTTCGCAACAATTAAGTGGTCGCCGGGAGCGATGGATTTGCGCGATAAACCATCACAGCTGATATTAGGTGATGCTTGATTGGATTTAGCAATTCGCACTTCAATGGGGTGATCGGCATTTACGACAATAGGCCGGCTGCTTAAAGTGTGTGGGAACATCGGGACCAATACGATAGCATTTAGTTCTGGATGAATAATTGGTCCGCCACCGGATAATGCATAAGCGGTTGAACCAGTTGGGGTAGCAATAATTAAACCATCAGCGCGCTGTGAGCAAACAAATTTTGAGTTGACATAAATTTCAAATTCGATCATATGTGCAATATCACCGGGCAATAATACTACGTCATTTAAGGCCATATCTGCGAGTACGGTTTTATGTTGATGCTTAATTTTAGCGGTTAATAAAAAGCGTTGTTCTTCGAAATATTCACCATTTACCACTTTGCCAATTTTGACCAATTCAGTGGGATGAATATCGGTTAAAAATCCCAGTCGGCCGCGATTAATACCTAGCACGGGCAGATTTTGTGGCACGGCAATGCGCGCCGCATTTAAGAGACTGCCATCGCCGCCGACCACAATCACTAAATCGCAATCCGCTTTGATTTTATCTGCCGTGACGGTTTTTAAGGATTTGATGCTCATCATGCTAGCGCTACTTTTATCGACCTTAACCTCACGCTTTAGCGATAACAAATATTCGTACAGTGCATCGAGTGTTTCTGGCACGCCTGGCACGCCGACCCGACCGATTAAAACAACCTTCTTGAAACTGGTTAATGACATTCCATAGCCCTTATAACTGATTGATCTCAGCATAGCATTTTTGACTGTAATCGACCAGCTGGAACCAGTTTACGGACTTGTCAGCCCAATGTTAAGATATAGCTTACAACGACTGATAGGAGCCTGCTATGGCGCAACAAGAATACCAAGGGCATTGTCATTGCCGCAAAGTAGAGTTCACCGTCAATACTGATTTAGCGGTGCTCTATAAATGTAATTGTTCATTTTGCTCAAGGCGTAATGCGCGGATGATTTTATTGGACCGCAAAGATTTTAATTTATTAAGTGGTAAAGAGGATTTAACTTGTTACCAATTTGATAGCATGCAAGCTAAACATTATTTTTGTAAACATTGTGGCATTTATATTTACCATCAAACCCGACGTTCGAAAGATTTGCTGGGTGTAAATTCACATTGTTTGGAGGGCGTTGATATCTTTGACATTGAAATTAAGTTGGTGGATGGGAAGAGTTATTAATGTAGTTATATCTAGTTGTGTTCACTACTGTTATTGTAAAAATATCTACCCTCAAGCAATACGAAAAGAAGGGGGGTCTAACCAAGACACAGCTAATTATTCTGGTAAAGATTAGATCCTTAATCACTTCATATTATGAAGCGAATAGGAGGCCTAAATAACTCACTGGATCTGGTCAAACAAGAGCTGGCCTAAGTTTACTTGGGATGTAGAGGCTTTGTCTTTAGGCCTCTCAGCCGCACGCTTAGCCAGGGTAGGCTGTTGAAATAGACTGGTCAATTATATATTAACCGTGCATATGCGCCCATACTAATCCCAAATACTCATGAATCGCAATATCGCTTAATACTAAATTATACGCGCTCGGTAAGTAACGACTAATACGGTATTGATTGCTGCGAATTAAATATTGTGTTGGCGCGGCAATGGGTTGCATACCTAGGCGTTTAAATAACAGCATTGCGCGGCGCATATGATAAGCGGACGTAACTAAAATAAAAGGTTTATCACGGACAATCTTTTGGATGTAATGGGCTTCTGAGGCGGTGTCTTGTGAGCCATTTGCCAAGATAAATTGCTTAGATTTAATGCCGAGCACGACTGCAGTATTTCGCATTTTATTGGCATCACTGGGTGAGCCAAACACTCGGCCGCCAGACAATATTAATGTCATGGGTTTTTGTTGTGCTTGATAATGTTTATAGATTCGGATTGCTTCAACTAATCGAGACAAAGATGCCGAGCTTAAGCGTGTATTAGGCGGATAGTTAGGATTGCCGCCGATACCGCCGCCCAGCACCACAATTTGTTTGACGTCACTTGGAAATTGTTGCAAGGGTTGATAGTTGGTCTCTAGTTTATGCAATAGACTAAAGGCAACTGGGCTGATGCTAGATACGAGTAGTACCAGCAGGCCGAGTAATAATGATAGCAGGCCAACAGTTTTTTTCCGGCAGCACAATAGTAGCAGCGCTAGCAGCAATAGAATCAAGCTAATTGGTAACGGTAATAATAATCCGCTAATAACTTTCTTAAGTGCAAAGCCCATTTTATCAATTCCCTAGCCATTAAGAGGGGGTTATTGTAGCCGGTTTAAATAAGATTTGCTGCTAATGATTTATGCAATTGGACTTGAAGTTTGGGCAATATCCCTTATATTAGAGTGAATTCAAATTTTTAAAATGGAGAGTCCTACATGTCGAAGTCACCGCAAGATCCAGCCGATAAATGGAAACAGTTTACTGAAGAGCAAGCCAATAGTGATATTGAGACAGGTGCGGCAGAAGCCAGCGATGACTCTTTATTGGATGATAAATTCACCGATACTGATTTATTGGGCGAGACCACCGATACACAGGCGAGTGCAGGTCTAGAGTTAACTTCACGCCAAGATTTAGAGCAGCAGCTAAATCAGCTTGAAGAGCAATTGGCAAAATATAAAGATAAATCAGCCCGTGATCAGGCTGAACTTAAAAATGTACAACGTCGTGCCGAGCGTGATGTCAGCAATGCGCATAAATACGGCAGTGAAAAAATCATGGTTGAAATGTTGCAGGTGGTTGATAGCATTGAACGTGGTTTAGAAACTTCAATGAGTGATGATCCAAAAGTTCAGAGTTTGCATGAAGGTATGCAATTAACTTTAGATTTGTTAATTAAAACGTTAAATAAATTTGGCGTAGAAATTATTGATCCCGCTGCAGGAGATAATTTTAATCCTGAATTGCATGAGGCAATGTCAATGCAGCCAGATAAAAATGCAAAATCAAATACAGTATTGCAAGTTCTGCAAAAAGGTTATCAATTAAATGGCAGAGTATTGCGTGCGGCGATGGTTATCGTTGCGGCGTAAAGATAAAAGCACCACATCCCTGTGGTGTTACACCCAACGCTGTTGGATATAGAGCCCTCCATGCTCGGGCGCTAGTCTAGTAGTATTCATTTGATTTTACTATTGGCAATATGCTGAGATTTTCTTAAGAGATTTGCCACTATGTATAACCCTAGACAATTATTTTGCAGTTAAACCGATCAAGTTGTTTTTAATTTGGTAGGCATTATTTGCGAATGACCAATTATTAATAGTAAGATTTTAATATCAAATTATTATGAGTGATTTTTGGGCTAATTTCTCAATTTAATTGCAAATTTATTTAAACTTTTTTTTTAATTTAAGATTTTCTTAATATCCGGGCGATATACTAGAATTAATCAGGAATTACGAGAAGGATGCTCCATTGAATATCACCACACATGCCCCTCTGCTCCTAGCACCCTCTACACCCAACGCCAACAGGGGGGCATTCTTGAGAGGTGATACACCGATTCTTATCAACTTGCTAAGTGCCGATGACAACCCTACTACCGCTCCCTGTGCTTAACCCTCCCTTAGCGAGTTGATTCCGGGGGCCATAAGGCCCCCTTCTTTTTATCTGCAGATGGTTAGTTGACCTTGAAATCTGTATTCACCACCCCAAATTACTCAAATAAGCCCAAAAAGTTTAAAGATTGAGGGCAAGAGCTTTTAAATCAACTAGTTACATTAACAGTGATCAACGATTGAGGGGATCTAGAATGAGTAAAATTATTGGTATTGACTTAGGTACAACCAATTCATGTGTTGCCGTGATGGAAGGTGACAAGGTTCGGGTGATTGAGAACGCAGAGGGTGCGCGTACTACGCCATCGGTTGTGGCCTACACAAAAGATAATGAAATATTAGTGGGGGCGCCAGCCAGACGTCAGGCGGTCACTAATCCAGAGCGCACATTGTTTGCGATTAAGCGCCTTATTGGCCGCAAGTTTTCTGATGATGTTGTGCAAAAAGACATTAAAATGGTGCCATACAAAATTATTGGCGCGGATAATGGTGATGCTTGGGTGGAAGCCGGTGGTGAGAAATTAGCCCCGCAACAAGTTTCAGCCCAGATCTTAATGAAGATGAAAAAAACCGCTGAAGATTATTTGGGTCATGAAGTCAAAGAAGCGGTGATTACCGTACCGGCTTACTTCAACGACTCGCAACGTCAAGCCACTAAAGATGCCGGTAAAATTGCTGGGCTTGAAGTTAAACGGATTATTAATGAACCCACTGCTGCGGCACTGGCTTATGGTTTAGATAAAAACAAAGGCGATCGCAAAATTGCAGTTTACGATTTAGGTGGTGGTACCTTTGATATTTCAATTATTGAAATTGCCGATGTTGATGGTGAAAAACAATTTGAAGTATTGGCTACCAATGGTGATACCTTTTTAGGGGGTGAAGATTTTGATTTACGTTTAATTGATTATTTAGCTGATGAATTTAAAAAAGATAGCGGGGTGGATTTACACAATGATCCGCTAGCCTTGCAGCGTTTAAAAGAAGGTGCAGAAAAAGCGAAAATTGAATTATCATCTACCCAGCAAACTGACGTGAATTTGCCTTATATTACTGCAGATGCCAGCGGACCAAAACATTTAAATATAAAAGTGACTCGCGCTAAGCTTGAAGCTTTAGTCGAAAATTTAGTGGAACGTACTATTAAACCTTGCGAAACTGCGATTAAAGATGCTGGTCTTAAGGTCTCTGATATTAGCGATGTGATTTTAGTCGGTGGTCAAAGTCGGATGCCAAAAGTACGCGAAACCGTTAAAGATTTTTTTGCTAAAGATCCTCGTCATGATGTGAATCCTGATGAAGCGGTGGCAATGGGTGCTGCGATTCAGGCTGCGGTCTTGTCGGGTGATGTAAAAGATATCTTATTGCTAGATGTTACGCCACTGTCGCTTGGTATTGAAACTATGGGCGGCGTGATGACTAAACTTATCGATAAAAATACTACGATTCCAACGAAAGCTTCACAAGTATTTTCGACCGCCGATGATAATCAAACTGCAGTGACTGTGCACGTATTGCAGGGTGAGCGTGAAATGGCTTCGGCAAATAAATCCTTAGGCAGATTTGATTTGGCTGATATTCCCTTGGCGCCGCGCGGAGTGCCGCAAATTGAAGTGACTTTTGATATTGATGCCAATGGTATTTTGCATGTTTCAGCAAAAGATAAAGCCACCGGTAAAGAGCAATCGATTGTGATTAAAGCTTCAAGTGGTTTATCCGATGAAGAAATCGAGAATATGGTTAAAGATGCGGAAGCCAATAAAGAACAGGATCGCAAGTTCCATGAGTTGGCTGATGCTCGTAATCAAGCCGATACTTTAATGCATGCCACCGAGAAATCGGTAAAAGAATTGGGCGATGAAGTTAAAGCCGACGAAAAAGAAACCATCGATAATCTCATCAAAGAATTAAAGGAATTAATTAAAGGTGATGATAAAGAGGCGATCGAGGCGAAAACTAAAGAGCTAACCGATCATTCTTCAAAATTAGCCGAACGCGCCTATGCGAAGAAAGGCGGCGATACTGCTGGGCAGCCTGGTGCTGAACAAGCTGGTGATGCCGGTCAACAAGCTGATGATCAAGCTAAGCAAGAAGATGTTGTTGATGCTGAGTTTGAGGAAGTAAAAGACGATAAAGAGAAATAATTTTTTCTTTATCAGCAATACAATATCATTGAGAGCGCGAATTTGGTTCGCGCTTTCCTTAATTTCAAGGCCGAATTTTTATGGCAAAACGTGATTACTATGAAGTGCTTGGGGTGGCAAAAAATGCCAGCGAACCGGAAATAAAAAAAGCCTTTCGACGTCAAGCGATGAAACATCATCCCGATCGCAATCCGGGCGATAAGAAAGCTGAAGCCAGTTTTAAAGAAGCCCGCGAAGCTTATGAGATATTAAGCGATGGTCGTAAAAGAGCGGCTTACGATCAATTCGGTCATGCCGGTGTTGATGCGTCAAGCATGGGCGGCGGTGGTCCAGGTGGTTTTAGTGATCTCGGTGATATATTTGGCGATATTTTTGGCGATATTTTTGGTGGTAGTCGCGGTGGCCAGCAACGCGCGCAACGCGGTGCAGATTTAGGCTATGAAATGCGTTTAAGCTTAGAAGAAGCAGTACGTGGTATTAGCAAAGAAATTAATGTCCCCACTTGGGTAAGCTGCCAAAAATGTAGTGGCAGTGGCGCCACGCCAGGTTCTAAGCCAACCACTTGCGGCACTTGTAAAGGCCAAGGTGCGGTACAAATGCAACACGGTTTTATTGCCGTGCAACAGACTTGCCCGGCATGTCGTGGCCAAGGCCAAGTGATTAAAGATCCGTGTTCCAGTTGTCGCGGCCAAGGTCGAGTGCAGCAACGTAAAAAATTATCGGTTAAAGTCCCGGCGGGTGTAAATAGCGGTGATCGAATTCGTTTGAGTGGCGAAGGTGAAGCCGGCATGCATGGCGCACCAGCAGGTGATTTATACGTACAAATACGTGTGCAAGAACATCCACTATTTAAACGCGAAGGCAACGATTTACATACCGAAATCCCGATTAATTTTATTACCGCCACCCTCGGCGGTGAAATTGATGTGCCAACGTTAGAAGGTCAAGTGAAATTAACCATTCCTGCTGAAACCCAAACTGGTAAAGCCTTTCGTTTGCGTGGCAAAGGCGTTAAAGCTTTACGTGGTGGTGGGGTTGGTGATTTGATTTGTCGGATTGCAGTAGAAACGCCGATTAAATTAAGCGACGAACAAAAACAACATCTAAAAGATTTCGATGAGCTTTTAAAAAAAGACGGCAAAAGCCACAGTCCTAAATCAAAATCCTGGTTTGATACCGTCAAAGAGTTTTTTAATGGTTAGTGATTTATCGTTATAAATCACTGTTGCAAGTTTACACCAAAGATACGGGCACGGCGTTAACACTAGCAGAAATCGGTAAAATTGAATCAACTAAGCAAATAATACAGCCTGGTCCTATTTCCATTTTCAAGCTTTTTAAGACATTAAATTGTTTAGCGATATGTTGGCTTGGTGCCGCTGTTTTTTTAATTTCAATCGGATAAACTGTTTGATTTTTTATAATCATTAGATCTACTTCTTTCATGTCTTTATCGCGGTAATAATACAAAGGCGCTTCTAGGCCATTATGCCAGTAAGACTTAATGATTTCCATTACCACATAGGTTTCTAAAATATTGCCGGACATAGCTCCGGCTTCTAAAGTTTTAGCGTCTGACCACTGCGTTAAATAACTGCATAAACCAGTATCCAAAAAATAAAGTTTTGGCGATTTTATCATGCGCTTAGCAAAATTATTATAGTAGGGTTGTAATAAATAAATAATGCCTGATGTTTGTAAAATAGACAGCCAATTTTTAGCGGTGTTTGGGCTAACACCAGCATCTCTTGCCAGGCTTGCCATATTAATGACTTGCCCTGTTCGTGCGGCAGAAAGCCTTAAAAATTGTAAGAAGGCATTTTCATCGCCTACTTTAGCAAGGTCTCTAAT
>JAHZKQ010000227.1 GCA_022600315.1 Gammaproteobacteria bacterium | reverse complement strand
TCATGCCTAAGAGTATTTTTTGGCGAGCTTTTTTAACCAAGTCATCGATACCATAAACCGGTTTAGTAAAAGAGCGAGTGGCAATTAAGCCTAACAAATAAGGAATTTTAATGGTGTATTTGGTAACGCGTTCTTTTTGATCGGGAAAGCCAATTAAGTTAAAGGCAGCTGGTGGTTTTTCAGTTTTCCACATGCCTTCCATTGAGGCGATTTTCATTTTTTGGTTTAAATCAGCAAGATATCCACTTTCATCACCTAAGACTACAACCGATAAAGCGGCCGCTAAACCAAATGATACGGCAACTGTCATTGAGCGTTTAGCAAACGCAACGTTGCGGCCACGCAACAAGTAGTAAGCACTAATGGCCAACACGAAAACAGCGCCAGTCACATAGCCTGCGCTGATGGTATGCACAAATTTAGCTTGTGCAACGGGGTTGAAAATAATATCCATAAAGTTGGTGACTTCCATACGCATGGTATGGAAATTAAAATGCGAGCCAACAGGATGTTGCATCCAGCCATTGGCAATTAAAATCCATAGTGCCGATAGGCTTGAGCCAATTGCGACTAACCAAGTGACCACTAAATGCGATACTTTGGAAAGTTTATTCCAGCCAAAAAAGAATAAACCGACGAATGTCGCTTCTAAAAAGAAAGCCATAAAACCTTCAATGGCTAGTGGCGCACCGAACACATCACCAACGTACTGCGAGTAATAAGCCCAGTTGGTGCCAAATTGAAACTCCATGGTAATGCCTGTGGCAACACCCATGGCAAAGTTAATGCCAAATAAGATGCCCCAAAACTTTGTCATTTGTTTCCAAATATCGCGACCGGTCATCACATAAACAGTTTCCATAATGCCTAGCATGACCGACAGGCCCAGCGTTAATGGCACAAAAATAAAGTGGTACATGGCGGTCAGGCCAAATTGCCAGCGCGATAGTAGAACGACGTTATCCATTATGATTACCTTCTATTTGAGTTGAACCTAAAATTTTAGCTTGCATGCGATGCACGGTTAGGTGTTTAGCAATTGGGTTTGAAAAGCACAATAGCCAGATCAAAAAAATGGCCAACACTTTAACCAGCAGAATAACACTGATTTCTTTTTTTAAAGTGTGTTTGCGAATGATTGGCATTTAACTTTTCCAGTACCAAAGCCCGCTAGGATTATACCGCCTACTTGGTGGAAAAGTATAGTTTTAGACTGCTATATAGGCTTATATTTGCAAGGCATCGGCCAATAAAAAGGGCTGGTGGCGTTCTGCTTTTAGTGCCAGAGTAAAATGTCGGCGACTTAAGTCTTTCTTAAGCCAGTGTTCCAGCTTCAAACCAAGGCGATTTTTACGTTCACGTTTATTTAAGGTGTAGGTATTGTCAGCTTGAAAAAGACCCGGCGGAGTATCAAAAAAACCTCCTAGATGGCTGGAATGTGTGCCTTGAAATAAGTGCAAAGTGTTTGGATCGGTGGCTTCATAACGCACCGGTTCATTGCGATTTTGATTATAATAAGGATTCAATTGTTGAATTTTGGCCTGCATTTGCTCACTATGACGTACGTAACCGTAATGATACATGGTGGCATTTGCTAAAGCGGCTTTTGGGTAACGGGTTTTTTTGTTATTGATTAATACCGTCCAATATAATCCATCTGGCGCAAAATTGCGTACTGATGGTTTAATAATGCGTGCTGCGCGACGATACCAATTGGGCGCCCAAGCGAATGTATTGATGTTGCCGTAAAAATGTAAGTAATTAAATACCAGCGCTTCAATATCGGGATTATGTAAGTGCCGTTGCATGGCAGCTTTAATATTTGGATAATCTTTTTCATGCAGTAATTCATCGGCTTCGATATAAAGCGCCCAATCACCTGTGCATGCGTATTGTGCAATCATTTTCTGTTGTGCGAGAATAAAGCCGTTATTTTTAATATGCGGGTTCCACTGAGTTTGAATAATTTTTATTTTCGGCTCGTTCATGGTTTGAATCATGTGTAGTGTGGCATCATCTGATTCACCAACCACCGCAATAAATTCATCGACAATGGGTAAAGCAGAACGAATCGATTGAATAAATGGATAGCCTAGTTGCTCACCATTACGCACAAAAGTAAAACCGCTGACTTTCATATTAGGCCCTTATTGCTGTGGTAAAACGCGGCAATCCTGCCAAGTCCTGATGGTGATGGATGTTAGTATAACCCGCTTGACTTAACAAGTGGTGTACTGCTTTGGCTTGTTGATAGCCATGTTCTAAAATTAAATGCCCGTTAGGCAGTAGGTGATGACTTGCTTGCATGACAATTTTATTGATGGCATCGAGTCCATCTTGACCGGCGATTAAAGCAGTTTCCCAGGGTTCAAATTGTAGTACTGCAAGATGTGAATCATTGTTGGCAAGATAGGGCGGATTGCTAACAATGGCAGTGTAATTTTTTTGTGGCAATGCATCACAAAAATCACCTTGATAACAGCTGATATTTGTTAAGTTTAGTGCAGTGATATTTTGCTTGGCAATTTTTAAGGCCGCTGTACTAATATCGGTGGCAGTGATTTTCCAGGTTGGACGTTCTTTGCCAAGTGCAATGGCGATCGCGCCACTGCCAGTGCCAAGCTCGGCAATATTTAATGTGCTTGGTGGTAAATTTTCTAATAGCCATTCAACTAAATGCTCAGTTTCAGGGCGTGGAATTAACACGTCAGGGGTAACGGTTAACGGCAAACTCCAAAACTCTTGTTGCTCTAAGATATAAGCCATCGGTTCACCATTTTGGCGTCGCTTTTGCAGTTGCTGTAGTTGTGTTGTTTGCTTAGACGTTAATGTTTGTTCTGGATAGGCATAAAGATAGCTGCGCGGTTTTTGTAGGCAATAACTTATTAATAATTCAGCATCCAGTTCGGGCGTTGTAGAATGATTTAATTGCCGACTGATTTGCTGCTTAATGTCTTTAATCTTCACTGAGCTCACCCAATTGCTCGGCCTGCAATTCACGGGTTAATGGTCCAATAATTGGTTCTAAATTGCCTTCAATAATTTCATCTAGTTTATATAGAGTTAAATTAATACGATGGTCGGTG
>JAHZKQ010000226.1 GCA_022600315.1 Gammaproteobacteria bacterium | reverse complement strand
TACTCTGCCAATAATTCTAAACGCCCTAAATCTTGAATACGGGTTAAATCTCGAATATCTTCCTGAAAAATTTGCTGCGATCGTAACTTCTGCCACCTTCTATGATAAGCATCACCCTGTTTTAAAAATGGATCAGGATAACCACCAAATTTCCATAGCGCTTGAAAAACATCGTCATCAATTTTTTTCGGTTTTAAAAGTAGATCTTTTTCCGCAGGAAATTCTTTATGGATAATTTCAGCAACAGACAACGGATGGAAGTGAAATGGGAAATACCGCCCCATTAAGCTGTCACCACCTCGACTAAAAGCATCTAACTTTGCACTGCCTGTAACTAATATCCGCGTTTTATCTGGATAGCTATCATAAAAACCTTTTAATAAATCTCGCCAGTGATGATATTTGTGAATTTCATCAAAACAAATAATTGGCTTTAAACTTTGCAAGGTTGATAATTGAATATCATCCGCAATGGCTTTTGTTCCTCGCAGAATGAGATCTCTATCGTTTGTATTGTCCCAAGACAAATACCGCGCTGATTTTTTATGGCCAATCATATCATGCGCAACCGTTGTTTTTCCCGACTGCCTTGGCCCCATAACAAATACCATTTGCCGATGCGCGGAAAAGTGGTCTAGCAAAGTGTTTGTATAGTTTCGCTTCATACGACTAGAATAGTATATTACTCCGAAATAGTCAAGACTATTCCGGAGTATCATCCGAATTAGTCGGCCCACTAAGCTAAGCGCACTCCAGACCTATTGCGTTATTTAGAATAAGCCTATACCATTGCCGAACCAACACCGACTACTCAGACAGCGATGATTGGTATACACCCCAATATTGTGGTTTTTAACAGCTCATTGACAGGACTTGATCATGCGACAGGTACCGTACACTCTTATCGGCAATGGCCGTTTGGCCATGCATCTCTGCTATTATTTTCAGCAACTAAACATCCCTTTTCAACATTGGTATCGGCAGAGTCAGACTGAACTTGCAGATGTGGTAGCCAGTAGTTCGCGGGTTTTGTTGCTGATTAGTGATGACGCCATTGAAACATTTATTCATGAGCATCCTTATCTACAAGAAAAATTTTTAATTCACTGCTCTGGCCAACTGGTTACGCCACTGGCACATGGCGCACATCCCTTAATGTCTTTTGGCGCGCAGCATTATACTTTAAATGAATACCAGATTATTCCTTTTATTCTTGAACAAGAAGGGCCAGACTTTAATGACTTATTACCTGGGCTACCGAATCCACATTATAAAATCGCAAATAAATTAAAACCACGCTATCATACCCTATGTGTACTCGCCAATAATTTTACCACCTTACTTTGGCAAAAGTTTTTTAAGGGCCTGGAAACTGATTTACATTTACCACAATCAATCGGCAAACCTTATCTTGCACAAACCCTAAAGAATTTATTAAATGATCCTGCCAATGCTTTAACCGGGCCATTAAAGCGTCAAGATCAATTAACTTTAGAAAAAAACTTAGCAGCATTAGCAAACGACCCCTATCAACAAGTGTATCAAGCATTTATTAATGCCTATAACAATACACTGAATATCAAGGAGACTATAGTATGAAAAACATTTTAGAATTTAATAAAGCTAAAGAAACTCAACAAAAAATTACCATGGTCACTTGTTATGATTACTGGAGCGCAAAAATTATTAACGCCAGTGATATTGACTGCATCCTAGTGGGTGATAGCTTAGCGATGGTAATGCATGGCTATGAAAATACTATTGCTGCAGACATTGATTTAATGGCTTTGCATACTGCAGCAGTTGCACGCGGGGCAGTGGATAAATTTATTATCAGTGATATGCCATTTTTATCCTATCGCAAAAGCTCTAATCGCAATATGGAAGCGGTAGAAAAAATTATGCGCGCCGGTGCCAATGCGATTAAATTAGAGGGCGCTACCGGCAATCTTGAGTTGATTCGTCATGTGGTTGATTCTGGTATTCCGGTGATGGGACATATTGGTTTAACCCCGCAATCCATTCATCATCTCGGTGGCTTTCGCATTCAGGGTAAAGATCCAAAAAAAATTAATCAACTTAAACGCGATGCCGATGCACTCGCACAGGCAGGCTGTTTTGCTATCGTTTTAGAATGCGTGCCAGATGCAGTAGCTAAGGAAATTACTCAAGCCTTAAAAACACCCATTATTGGCATCGGAGCGGGACCCAACACTGATGGCCAAGTCTTAGTATTGCATGATTTGCTGGGCATGAACCAAGATTTTAAACCTAAATTTTTAAAAGTCTATTTTGATGGTTTTAATACTATTAAAAATTCTCTAAATGAATATAATAAGGACGTTAAAAATCTTGTTTTCCCAAATATAGAAGAACACTGCTACTAAGGAATCAATATGCCCACTACCTTTAGATCAATTAAAGATTGGCAAGCCGAACGTCAACGCCTAAAAGATTGTCAGATTGGTTTTGTGCCTACGATGGGAAACTTACACCAAGGTCATGCAAGCTTAATAACGCGCGCGATTAATGAAAATGATCGCACAGTCCTCAGTATATTTATTAATCCCACCCAATTTAACAACGCAGATGATTTGAAAAACTATCCTCGCACTCTAGCAGCTGATCTGGAATATGCTGCACGATTAAATGTGGATTATATATTATTACCTGACTATAAAACTTTATACCCTGACGATTTTAAATACCAGGTTGGCGAACAAAAACTTTCACAATTAATGGAAGGTAAAAATCGCCCCGGGCATTTTACCGGCATGCTTACTGTAGTATTAAAACTATTAAATATCATTAAACCCCAGCGAGTATATTTTGGAGAAAAAGATTATCAACAATTGCAACTAGTAAAAAATATGGTGGATGCATTTTTTCTTGATTGCAAAGTCATTGCTTGCCCCACCATTCGCGAGGCCTCGGGCTTAGCCTTAAGCTCACGCAATAATCTTTTAACCGATCCGCAGCGCCAAGCTGCAACCAAACTACATACTTTATTAAAGCAAGCAAAGCCCGTTGATAAAATCACTCAAGACTTAGAATCGCAGGGGTTTCAAGTGGATTATGTCACTGAATCTCAAGGCCGGCGCTTTGTGGCTGCTAAACTTGGCAAGGTGCGCCTGATTGATAATATTGACCTTAACGACATTAAAGAGACTAGCCCATGTTAATCACTACCTTAAAATCTAAAATCGCTTACGCTAAAATTACTCAACGCGAATTGTTTTATGTTGGCAGCATCACCATTGACGAAAACATTATGCGCCAAGCTAATTTAATTGAAAATGAAAAAGTGCAAATCGTTAATTTAAATAATGGCGAACGCCTAGAAACCTACGTAATTAAGGGCGAAGCCGGCAGCAATATCTTTGCGTTAAATGGCCCAGCGGCACGTAAAGCCGCCATCGGTGATACAGTTTTTATTTTATCTTATGCTCAAATTGATCCAAGCCAAGAACAACTTAAACCCATCGTGTTAGATCTTCAGGAGCAATAAACATGTTACTTTGCTTAGACGTCGGTAACTCACATATTTTTGGCGGTGTCTTTACCGAAGAAAAATTACACTTAAGCTTTAGGCATCCTAGCAAACGTGGCGCGACTTCCGATCAAATTGGAATTTTTCTACGCACCGTATTACGCGAAAATAATTTAGACCCAGTAAAAGTTAAAGCCATTATTATTTGCTCGGTGGTCCCCGCCATTGATTATTCACTGGCGAGCGCTTGCATCAAGTACTTTAATCTGGAACCTTTATTTCTAAGACCCGGCGTTAAAACTGGCCTTAAAATTCGGGTTAAAAATCCCTTAGAAGTTGGCGCTGATCGTATTGCTAATGCCATTGCCGCCATTAATCAATTTCCTGAGCAAAATATTTTAGTCGTCGATCTTGGTACCGCGACAACCTTTTGCGCGACTTCTGCTAATAAAGAATTTTTAGGTGGTGCGATTATGCCAGGCCTTAGAATCTCAATGGAAGCTCTATCACATACCGCGGCTAAACTTGCACCGGTTAGCATTACCCGTATGCAACATGCACTTGGCACTACAACCAATAGCAATATTCAATCCGGTTTATACTTCGGCCAACTTGGTGCACTGCGTGAGTTGACGAGTAAAATTAAACAAGAAGCATTTGGCAGCAAGCCAACCACTATTATTGGTACCGGCGGCTTCGCACAATTATTTGAAACCGAAAATATCTTTACCACCATTATTGCCGACCTTTCCTTGCATGGACTTAGAATTGCGTATGGGCTAAATGACTAGCGACAGCACGTTAAGACAGGATCTTGATTTTTCCACCTCAGGCAGGAGCCGCGCCCGCTGAAGGAATTACCAACCCATTGATAAAATAAATGTTTTCCTGCTGAATGCTTTTTATATGTCCTAATTTGACGATTTTCAATCTAGCTTCTTCTTATTTAAATGTTATTTTTCAATTAATTAGGTATGTAAATGAATATATTTGACGATGGGTAAGAAAATGGGAAGACCCACACACTACAATAATAATTACCGCCTTGCTCTTAAGCGCCAAATCAAGGCATTACCTGATGAAGTTTTTCGACGCCAAGACTTAACAAAAGACTATTCTAGCAACGCCCAGCTACGCTTAACTCGGGCTTTAAATGCTTTTATTAAAGATGGTCTTATTCTTAAAATTTCACACGGAGTCTATGCCAAAGCAAACCTATTGAAATTATTCGACAATCGTCCTGTGCTTAGAAAAAGTTTTGAAGAAATCGCCATCGACGTATTAAATAAATTAGGCGTTAACTGGGAGTATGGTAGTGCAATTCAAGAATACAATCAAGGAAAAACTCAACAAATCCCAGTGCGATTTACTATAAAACTTAAAAGCCGTTTACGAAGGAATATTATTTTTCATAACAGAAAAGTTTATTTTGAAGGAAACATTAATGCTCGATAAACCAAACATAGATGAAATCACTAAAGCCGCTGAAATACTTGGCATTCCTCAATTATATATTCAAAAAGATTTCTATGTCACAAAAGCACTGTAAGCATTAATCCACGTAGATGATGAATATTTTTCTTTAATTTTTAAAGGCGGCACCAGCCTATCAAAAAGCTACCAAGTTATCGAACGCCTGTCAGAGGATATTGATTTTCAAATAACACAAAAACCAATTACTGATAAACTTGGCAAAGGCGTGCGACGTAAAAAACTCCGTGATTTCAGATATGGCTTAGTAAACTCTTTAAAGAATGCAAACTTTAATGCGCCAGAAGAAAGGGTTAAAGTTTTTTATGAAGGGCGTTTTATGAGTATACGTGCCGAATTTAATCGCGCACAGCTGCTTCTTTGGCGCGCCAAAATTTAAACCCAAAATTATGCGCATCAGTTCACTGATTAAATTAACCCTGGGGGAAAAATGCGCGCACGCCTCTTTTCCTGTTACTTGCCTTAACCTAGATGAAACGGCTGCTGAAAAATGGGTGGCATTAACGCGTCGAATTGCAGAAACAGAACGCCGAAAACCCCGTGCAAACGATAAACATCTCGTACGACATCTTTACGACCTATACCATTTAAAAAAACATAATTATTTATCTGGCCAATACAAAAAAATTATTGCTAAGATTATGCAAAGAGATGGCGACATATTTAAAAAGCGTAATACC
>JAHZKQ010000225.1 GCA_022600315.1 Gammaproteobacteria bacterium | reverse complement strand
GATTTATTAATTAACAAAGTTATTTTTCCATTGCCGAAGTGCGGCAAAAAAATCAACTCGATTGCTAAAAGTTTCGTCATAATGGACTTGGATGGCTTGCCGCACATTGACTTCATTGCAGCGTAAAAAAGGATTTGTTGCCCTTTCAGTGGTGATATTGGCGGGTACGGTGGGTTTATTTTCAGCACGCAACTGATCGGCTTGTTTAATGCGTTCACGTAACGCCGCATTATCAGGTTCAACGTTTATTGCAAAATTTAAATTCGCTTGGGTGTATTCGTGGCCGCAATAAATTTGAGTATCGTCTGGTAAGGCGTTTAGTTTATCTAAGGAGTCTAGCATTTGAGAAGCTGTACCTTCGAAGATTCGCCCACAGCCACCGGTAAATAAGGTGTCACCGCAAAATACTGCACCTAAACCCACATAAGCAATATGCCCATGAGTGTGGCCCGGGATATCCAGAATCTTAAACTCAGCCGCCAGCTCTTCTATATATAGTGTATCGACTTCGTTTAAGCCTTGCGTGCTAAGCGGCACATGATCATTTGCTGGGGTATAGACGGGAATATCATAATGCTGCAATAATTCGGCGATACCATTGGTATGATCCCAATGATGATGAGTGATTAATATTGCCACAGGGGTGAGTGCCTGAGCTTCTAGTGTGGCGATGACAGGTCCTGCTTCGCCAGGGTCAACAATGGCTGCGCTTTGCTGTTGGGGATGCACAATCAGCCAGATGTAGTTATCATTAAGGGCGGGAATGGGGATGATTTTATGCATGTCATGATTCCTAAGTAAAGTTCACTTATTATAATAGGATTTCTATGCCGCAGCGACTTAACACCATGGAGCTTTGGTACCAAAGCTTAGCCGGTTCCATTTTATTGGATTATGAAACGCAACAGTTGCAAGCGTTTATGCGCCATAGCTTGGGTGATTATTTGTTGCAGATCGGCGGTCCGCGGGATTTTAAATTAGCTGAGCATAGTCTCATTAAAAATAAAGTCTATTTGAGCCCAACGCGTAGCAGTGTTAAAGACGAGTTTTCAATTCAGGCAGGTTTAACTGAGTTGCCGATTATTCCTAATAGTATTGATTTAGTATTAATGCCACATATGTTGGAGTTTATGCATGATCCAATTCATGTGTTAGAGGAAGTTAAGCAAGCCTTAGCGCCAGCGGGTATGGTAGTGATTTTAGGCTTCAATGCTTATAGTTTATGGGGCTTGCAACGTTGGCGCCAAGGTCGGCGGGGGTTTCCTTGGCATGGGCAGTTTCGCACTTTGGGGCAAGTTAAACGTTGGTTGCAGCAATTAGGCTTTCACATTGTAGCGCGACGGACAATGTTTTTTCATGGGCCATTTGGCAAACGGCCACAACCACAGCGTTGGGCCATGTTGGAAGCCTTGGGGCAAACCTGTTTTCCTTGGCTAGGTGGGGTATATTTAATCATTGGGCAAAAGCGCGTAATGCGCCCGGATAAATTGCCAAGTTTCGAATGGCAAAGTAAACTGCGTGTCTCTAGCCGTTATGCCGAACCGACAGTAAGGACATCGCACCGTGACTGAAAAAACTTTACCTAAAATTGAAATTTTTACCGATGGCGCTTGTCGTGGTAATCCAGGCCCGGGTGGTTGGGGCGCGTTATTGCGTTGCAACGGTAAAGAAAAACAAATTTCTGGCAGTGAACCCCAAACAACGAATAACCGTATGGAATTATTAGCGGCTATTAAAGCTTTGGAAAGTTTAAAACAGCCTTGTGAAGTGATTTTAACAACAGACTCACAGTATGTGCAAAAAGGCATGACCGAATGGCTTAGCAATTGGAAGCAGCGTGGTTGGCGCACTCGGAATAATAAACCGGTGAAAAATGTCGATTTATGGCAGGCTTTGGATCAGGCCGTTTTACGGCATAAAATGACATGGCATTGGGTGCGTGGCCACAGTGGTCATCCGGAAAATGAATTGGCCGACCAATTAGCCAATGCCGCGATTGATGCAAATCAGGAATCAGAATCATGAGGCAAATTGTATTAGATACGGAAACCACCGGTTTGGCAGTAAAAGATCGACACCGGATTATTGAAATTGGTTGTGTGGAATTAATTAACCGGCGTTTGACGGGCAATAATTTACATTTTTATTTAAATCCTGAGCGCAAGATTGATAAAGGTGCCGTTGAAGTGCATGGTTTAACGAGTGACTTCTTAAGTGATAAGCCGTTATTTACTGATATTGCAATTGAGTTGGTGGATTATATTAAAGATGCAGAGTTAATTATTCATAATGCACCATTTGATGTGAGTTTTTTAAATTACGAATTTAAATTAGCTGGCAGCCCATATAAAAAAATTAAAAATTATTGCGAGGTATTAGATACTTTAAAATTAGCTCGCCTTAAACATCCAGGTCAGCACAATAGCTTGGATGCTTTATGTCGGCGTTATCAGGTTGATAATGCTAAACGTGATTTGCATGGCGCCTTGTTAGATGCAGAATTATTAGCCCAAGTGTATTTGCATATGACCGGTGGTCAAGCACAGTTATTTGCGCAAGATAATCAAACTCAAACTCAGCGGATGAATGCTGTCAATGCGCAACAGCAGCATGCAGAGTTAGTGACAATTCAGCCAAACGCAGCAGAATTAGCTGCACATCAAGCGACACTGAAAACCATGCAAGAAAAAGGTCAATGTTTATGGGCAGAGAAAGCAGTAGCGGATACTGGCGAATGAAATTAATCGGCGATACCAGATCACAACGCTATAAAATTGTACTAGGTAATTTTTTCGGTTTTGTGGTGGCTTATTACATGAGCTTCATATTACACGAATATGCCCATGGCGTGATGGCTTGGTTGTTTGATGTGAAATCAAACCCTACGGCGATTTATTATGGTGGTTTGTTTTTGCTGCACATCAATGAGGCGGTGAATTATAAACAATTAATTGCCGCGGGACGGGATTTAAGTGCAGCCTATATTGCGATTAGTGGATTGGTGATGACGTTATCACTGTTTGTGTTCTCGATAGAAGCTATGAAGCATCAACGCGTACAACAAAATTATATTTTATTAAGTTTTTGTTTTTGGTTGGCCATCATTAATATGATGGGGGTGTCGAGTTATATTCCATTTTCAACTTTTGATTACACCGGGGATGTTGGTCAATTTGTTAAGAGCCTACGAATTTCCATTTGGTGGGCGTTTGTGCCGGGAGTGGCGTTCGTATTATGGGGTATGTATCGACTCTATGCGATCGAAATAATCAAGGCTTATGTTTTCTTGCCGATTTTGAAGATGCCGGTACGTTGCTTTTATTTGGTTTTATCGACCTGGGTATTATTACTTTACCCGCCGACCAAAGCTTTATTAACGCACGGTGTATTCACTGTATTAGGCGACACTAGCGTGCAATTACGTTTAGGCTTTTGGGTATTAGGCTTAATACTCTGCTGGCCCACTCGACACTGGGTGCAGCAAGCCATGCTACAAGTTAAAGATTTTTCAGATACCTAATTCAATATCCATATCAAGTATAAATGGCGCAAATCCATTGAAATATTTTCATACGATAATTTTAGGCTAAAGGCCCAGCGGTAAGGCATAACGTATTATAAATAAAACCCGGGCCATATGCTTGATCAGTAGTGATTAATAAGTTTTATTAATCATTTTATTTATATTTACCTATACGTTTGTAATGATGGATAAAAGTTATTTATAGCTTTTGAGGTAACGCAAAATGCGTTAACACATTGGGGAGGTAAGGATTAATAAGATTGTCGGTGGTCATAATGTAATGTGCGGCTTGATTGCCTAGTTGGATGGTGAGTTTGTAGCGTTTAAAGTTGGGGGTGGTTTCAAGTTTAGATTCGGCGAGTAACTTAAACCAAGCCCAAGGGCCACTAAAGCTTAGGATCATTTGGCGATGGGTGTTGGAAATAAATTTAACGGTTAATAAATTTTGGTTGGGGCCAGGCCAGTTAAGATCACTAGCTTCTTTTAGATCATTACGAAACTCTACCACTTGGCCACCTAGATTTAAATTTAATGAACTGGTTGTGGTTGATAGACTCACTGGTGTTAAGTTGAATTGAAAACCCGGACGTCGTTGATTGTCACTAAAGAACATTTGTTGAATGATAGAGGCGCGTAAAAAAGCTTCTAAAGTTGATTGCGGGATAGAGATGTGAATACCATCGAGTTGTTTCCAGGTCCAATAAGTTTGATGAGTATTGACAAAAGGGGCAAGATAATTATTAAAAAAATCTTCGATAATGCCACTAGGGCCAAAAAATTCACTAAAATCGTTGAGTGAGATATCCACTTTCGAGTCGACACTTAAAGGATAGTGTTGTTTGATTTCACGCTGATAATAAGGCAGTACGCTGGCCTGCCAAATCATATTGAGATACTTTTGACTGTTAGCCAGTAAAATTTCCCAGCTTGCTTGGTCAATATTAATTAACCAATTTTTAACTGGCATTGGCGCCTGTTTAACTATTTTATTTAAGGTGGTAATTGGATTATTGTCAGCTTGATCGTGTAGTCGATCGGTGGCGGCATAGTAGCTGGCTTTATTGGTATTACCGGCAGCGATGATGGTGGTTAAATAGGTTTGCAAGTCTTGTAGATTTTTAATGATATTGGCATTCACACCAGTTTGATTTAGAAAGTTGGCAATTGCGATTAATTTAGGATTCTTGCTGGGATTGAATTTTGGATCCAGTTGAATGTTAAACTGAATGATTTTTAAAAATTGGTGCAGGCTAGAATCTTGATTCAGGATTAAGCCAATAGTT
>JAHZKQ010000224.1 GCA_022600315.1 Gammaproteobacteria bacterium | reverse complement strand
TTACCGGAACCTATGGACCCCGTAAAGATTAAAATATCAGCTCCTCCTAAAATAGCATAATACGCTCCGATATATTTCATCGCTAGCGTTGGCGTGATAGACATAAAGTCTTGGCAAATAAAACAACCCGGCAAACCAGGCAACCACAAAAATAATATGCAAGGCTAATACCCACAACATCAGCGCACTCCTCATTTAAGCTCCATTATGTACCAAAGATACTGAAATTACGATTGCTTTCACATCAGCTTCAAATTACACTAAGCCCATTATGAGCCCAAAACAACCCGATATCACCTTCACCGATGCCGCTGCCACTAAGGTCGCGGAATTAATCAAAGAAGAAGAAAATCCTCAGCTTAACTTACGCGTGTTTATCACTGGCGGTGGTTGCTCTGGGTTTCAGTATGGCTTTACCTTTGACGAAGACATTAATGCGGATGACTTTATCGTTGAAAAAAGCCTGGCTGAAAATGAAGACGATGATCGCGATGGCGGCAATGCAAGCGGCTCGGGAAGCGTAAATCTTTTAATTGATTCAATGAGTTATCAATATTTAAAAGGCGCTGAAATCGATTATCGCGAAGATATTAATGGCGCTCAATTTATTATTCGCAACCCTAATGCCAAGACCACCTGCGGCTGTGGCTCCTCGTTTTCGGTATAAGGTTACGCACCTGTTACATTTTAAACCTCAATATTCATACCTACGTTACATAAGCCACTTATTCTGGTAAGCAACCCATGACAAGGCTTATCAAAATGAAAAAAATTATCCGCAAAACTGCCATCGCAAGCGCTGCCATCGCGGCTTTAATGGCGATCAGTTTACCAAGCTATGCCCATACGGTGATTCGCTTTAATTTTGGCTTCTATAATCCCGGCCACCATAGCAGCTATTCAGAACATTACTATTACTCAGATGATGGCTATCATTATCATCACCACTGGTGTCGATGGCATGATTGCGGCCCGCGCTGGCACTATCGCTACCACCGTGGTCATTGGCGCTACCACCATAGTTATTGGAGCAGACGGTGGTACTAAAAATCATTATTAGACGCCTTGTATCAAAATTAGATTTTTTGCTCCTAGGCAAGGCGCAAGCAAAAGCAATTTTGATTATAGTTCTGGCCGCCGCCGGACTTAGTGGCTGCATGAGTGATGGCTACTATGGAGGGGGTGGCGGCGGTTGGTCCTATTCTGAAACCGATTACTATTCTAACCCTGAGCCTTATTGGCAAGCCAATTACTACGATGATGGTCCGCATTGGCATCACCCGTATTGGCATCATCACTGGCATCCCCATCACCATTGGGGACCCGGACATTGGCATCCTGGTGGTCATGGGCATCATGATCATCACCACAGCATTCCGGTTACACCCATAGGGCCGGCGCATCACCACAGCATTCCGGTTACGCCGATTATAAAGTAAATAGATCCAACGCCGTTTCTAGGTTAAAATTCAGATTGACTCTTATGGATAACGCGCATGCCAAGATGGATCTACCGACATAAATACCTGCCTTATATTATTCTCGGCGCCGGCATCTTAATTGGCTTACTGTTATTGCTAATTCGCAGCCAACCCACTAAGCCTCAACCTAAAACAAGTGCTACCATCGTGCGTGTGCAACAAATTAAACCAGGCTGGCAGACTCCACAGCTGGCATTAATCGGTACCGTGCAATCACCGCGCTACACTAAACTTGAAGCGGCGGTCACAGCCTACGTTAAAGCCACCCCCGTCTTGGCCGGGGAAACTGTAAAAGCCGGTGAGGTGGTGATTTATCTCGATGATCGTGATGCAAGTAACGCCTATCGACAAAAACAAAGTGTAGTGCATGATCGCCAGGCACAATTAAAAGCCGAAATACAACGCTATAAAAATGATCAACAAGCCTACCTGCATGAATTTAGTATTTACAATCTAACCAAAAAAGATGTCGAGCGCTTTAGAACCCTGACTCAAAAAAAACTTAGCGCCATGACTGAATTTGATGCCATAGTTAGAAAACTACGTCTCCAAGCCTTGGTGCTAAATAAACGTCGATTAGTAATTGATAATCACAAACATCGTTTAGCACAATTAAAAGCGCGTTTAGAACAAGCCATTGCGCAACGTGATCAGGCTAAACTTGATTTAGAGCGCACCAAAATTATCGCACCGTTTAATGGTCGATTAGTTAATTTAAAAGTTTCCATTGGCGATCGAGTGCAACCTAACGATATCTTAGCAGAAATTTATGATACTGATGCCATAGAAGTGCGCGCCCAATTACCCAATCGCTACGTAAATAACTTACGTACTGCAATCAAAAAATCTGCCGTAATTAGCGCACATGCAAATATTTATAATAAAGATATTGCCCTAAAGCTTGACCGACTTGGGAGTGAAGTTCGCCAAGGAAATGCGGCCATTGACGCAATTTTTATTCCAGAAAATCGCAAAATTTATTTACCCATTGGGTTATCAATACATTTAGTTGTTAATTTATTGCCAGTTGCCAATGCAATCATTTTACCGGTTGGCACAGTGTACAATCATAATCGAATTTATAAAGTCGTTAACAATAAATTAGTTGCTGTAGAAATAACTTATGTTGGCGATCGTATTTTAGCAAATGGGCAACGACAAATAATCATCACCAGCCCTCACCTTAAAGCTAACGATTTAATTTTAGCCACGCATTTACCCAGCGCCATTAGTGGCCTTAAAGTGAAACCGATATATGAAAAGCCGCTTTATTGAAATCTTTGCGCGCCATCGCGTCGCCGCCAATCTATTAATGATCATCATGATCATAAGTGGCTTTTGGGCAGTCACTCATATGAACACTCAATTTTTACCAAACTTTGATTTAAATTATATTACCGTCACAATTAATTGGCCGGGCGCTAATGCCAAAGATGTTGAACGCAGTGTTACTATCCCTACTGAAGAAGCCTTACGTAGTGTTGACAACCTAAAAAGAATGAGCTCGAAATCCATCTTAGGCGCTAGCATTATCACCATGGAATTTAATGCTGGCACTAATATGACCGAGGCCTCCAATCGTGTTCAACAAGAAATTAATATTATTAGCAATCTACCTAAAAATAGCGACCCACCTATTATCAAACGTCTAATACCTTATGAGTCTGTTGCGCATTTACTAATTACAGGCGGAAATAATTTGGCTGAATTGCGGCAATTATCTTATCGCTTTGAGCGCCAATTACTTGACCGCGGCATTGCGAAAATAAATATTGTTGGCCTACCAAAAAAAGAAGTGATGATCGAAATCCCCACGCTTAAACTGGCTGTATTAAATATGAGTTTAGCTGAAATCGCTAAGCGAATTAATCAACAAAGTACGAATTTACCGGCAGGCACAATCGGTAAATTTGAAGTTGGTAAAGAATTACATAGCGCGGGTCAAGCACGGCGCCTTAGTGAATTTGCCAGGCTGCCCATTGTTACCAATGCCAATGGGCATATGATTCGCCTTGGCGATATTGCTAAAATTTCAGAGCGCCCCCGCAACTCTCAAGTACATGTCAGTTATTTTGGCAAGCCGGCTGTGGAAATGACTCTACAGCGCATACGCGATAGTAGCGCCTTAGAATCAGCACGCATCTTGCAAAAATGGCTGGCACAAACACGGCATAATTTACCAGCTGAGATTATCATAAAACCCTATTATCAAAGCTGGAAGCTTATTAAAGAACGTATTAATTTAATGCTCAAAAACGCCTTATTTGGTTTAGTGCTAATTTTATTCTTGCTATTTTTATTTTTAAATATCCGTATTGCTAGCTGGGTTGCCATTGGCATCCCAGCCTCATTTTTAGCTGCATTAGCATTGCTTTATTTGTTTGGTGGCACAATTAATATGGTCAGCCTATTTGCCATGATTATGACTCTAGGGATTATTGTCGATGATTCGATTGTGGTTGGCGAAGAAGTCTTGGCAAGGATGCAGGCTGGCAAAGATTCATTTATCGCCATTAAAAGTGGCGTGCAAACCATGTTTACACCTATCATGGCTTCATCATTAACCACCATCGTAACCTTCTCGCCTTTAATGCTAGTTGGTGGAATTATCGGTCAAACACTATTTGAAATTCCTTTGTTTGTAATCTGCATTATCATTGCTTCATTAGTTGAATGCTTCTTGATATTACCCGGCCATATTTATCACAGTTCAAAAACCAGCAACTACAAACCCCCTATTATGCAACCTTATTTTAACCACTTCCGCGATACCTATTTTCGGCCCATGCTGTGGGCCTGCCTTAAAAATCGTTGGGCCACTATTTGCGTGGCCATCAGCTTATTAATTGTTACTGCAGGATTATTATTCGGCAACCATATTAAATTTAATTTCTTTCCCTCTCCTGAAGGTACGCGCATATTTGCTGATGCGCAATTTATTGCTGGCACACCCCCCAGTAAAGTTAAACAATTTCTAGGAACTTTAGAAAAAAGTTTAGCTGCAACTAATCAAGAATTAAAAGCCAAAAATAAGAATAAGAATATTGTAATCACCAATACCAGCTTTCAAAATCGATCCTCCGTATCAAGCAAAAGTTTGGTTAATAATGGTGAGCAATATGCTTCTATAAATGTCGAACTCACCTCTCCTGATAGCCGCAAGATCAGCAATCAAGCATTTATAAAAGCCTGGCGCAAGAATATTAAATTACCGGCCGGCATCGAAAATTTCACCATCACCCAGCCACGCAACGGGCCACCAGGGCGAGATATTGATATTGAACTATCTGGCAATACACTGACTCAACTTAAAGCCGCCGCCACCAAATTGAAAAAAAACCTAACCGCTATACCTGGCGTTGATAACGTGACTGACGATTTACCCTTTGGCAAAGAACATTTAATCTTTCGCCTAACCGCACAAGGTCACGCGCTGGGTTTAACCACAACAGCACTAGGCCAACAATTACGCGCTGCTTTTCAAGGCGCTGTTGCACAGGTTTTTTATGAGCCACAAGATGAAGTTAAAGTCCGCGTGGTCTTGCCTCCCGAAGAGCGGCATCATATTGGCACACTTACTAGACTTCCCATCATCACTCCAAAATCGAAAACCGTACCACTTAGCAGTGTTGCTAGTCTTGAAAATCAACGCGGCTTTGATGAGTTACGACATCAAAACGGTAAATTAAG
>JAHZKQ010000223.1 GCA_022600315.1 Gammaproteobacteria bacterium | reverse complement strand
CAAGTCTTGAATTAACAGGTTTTGGCAAAAAATTTGCCAAAACCTGTTAATTCAAGACTTGACCCCATTTCCTAAAAAAATAGTCTTACTAAACGTCCAACTCGTCCATTTCGCAGGGAGAAATAATCCAATTGCCGGGGTATACTTTCTAGTCTTGGAATTTAATTAGAGAGGTCGCCATGGTAACCCGGGCTCAGACGGATCATTTGATCGAATGGCTAGAGCAGGACGAGCCAACGCCAGCAGAGCTTAGAGAAGAGCTCGATAATACGATTAAATGGAGCGATGAAAATACGCTGCATTTAGTCTCGCTTAGCCTGCAGCAGCTGTTTGTTGCCGCTGCTGGGCGTCCCTATACATCGACCAACACCATGGAGTTGATTGTTGCGGCAGGGTTTGGTTTTGATCAAGTCGACTTGGCAGCCTATGACTCACCGCCTGAGCGAGGTGGCTTCACGGCGTTGGAGCAGGCGATGCGGGCGGGTAATTATGAAGTCTTGGCTTGGCTGCTAGAACATGGTATCAATGTTGATAAGTCACGCTTAGCGCTCAGCTCAGCGGCAATGAGTCCTCCAAACTACTCTGGCTGCAATGCCGCCGGATTTCATGCCGGTCGAATGGTGAGTGATATGGATCCAGTTTTTGGTGAGTTTGAAGGCCAACCAAGCTGGCAAAAATCCCCATGGCGCTGGGTGCATTAGTTTGGATGCTAGGAGCAAAATTGTGCAGGGTAAATACCATTTAATTATTTCTTGCCCTGATACCACGGGAGTGGTTGCCGCGGTGAGTGGTTTTATTGCTAAACATAATGGTTTAATTATTGAGGCGGATCATCACACAGATGCCGATAGTCGCTGGTTTTTTATGCGCTATGAGATTGATGCTAATACGTTACAGTTAAGTGTTGATGAGTTTAATAAAGCCTTTGCTAAGACTGCACAAAAATTTAAAATGAATTATCAATTAGTCGATGCCTGCCAGCCAAAGCGAGTGTTAATTTTAGTTTCTAAAGCTTCGCATTGCTTAGAGGATATTTTATATCGCTGGCAATCTAAAGAATTGAATTGTCAAATTGTTGGCGTGGTTTCAAATCATGAAGATTTGCGCGAGCGTAGCGAATGGTATCAGCTGCCGTATCATTACTTGCCGATCGGTAAAAACAAAACAGCACACTTTGATGCGGTCAGTGAATTAATTAATAAAACTCAGGCGGATATTATTGTTTTGGCGCGGTATATGCAAATTTTGCCAAAAGATATTTGTGAGCAGCAACTGGGTAAGATTATTAATATTCATCATAGTTTTTTACCCTCTTTTGCTGGAGGTAAACCTTATCAGCAAGCCTATCAGCGTGGAGTTAAATTAATTGGTGCAACTTCGCATTATGCCACGGCCGAACTTGATGAGGGTCCGATTATCGAGCAAGATACTTTGCGTATTAGTCACCGGCAAAATTTAACGGATTATATTCGACTGGGTAAAGATATCGAACGCACGGTATTAGCTAAAGCGCTTAAAGCCCAACTGGAAGATCGTATTATTTTGCATAACAATAAAACCGTTGTGTTTGGCTAGAATTACTCAACGTGTCTATCTAAAATTGATGTGACAGTTGGCTGGCTCAAGCTAACCTGATCAGCTAGTGTTTGCTGATCAGGTCGTTATTATCTAATGCCGCTTTAAGCAACAGCATTTGCGGACCGGTTAGCCCATATTTACGAACTAATTGCTTTGAATGCAAATCAATTGAACGAATGATTTTTCTGAGCGCAATCAGCAAATTGTCACACCTTCCGGCAGAATTATTCATAAATACAGCTTTTTAATTTATTACCAACCTTGTCATTATCATATAAGGTGCTTAGAATGCAAAGCGTTTAAGATCTTACTTTTGATCGATTTGTGTGCAAACTTAAGTTTGCTTGTACAAGTAACTGTTAATTATAAAGAAGAACATGCATGAAAAATACATCTATTCAAATAGGCAACGAAACAATACACCCTGGTGAAAACCTTTCCTTAGCGCTGCCGCTCCCTGAATTATTTAGTTGCGCCCCGCTATACATGCCAATCAAAGTACTTCATGGTAAGCAAGCTGGTCCCTGTTTACTTGTCACAGCGGCAATGCATGGGAATGAACTTAATGGAACCGAAATTATAAACCGGCTGATGGAAGTCAAAAGCTTAAAAAAATTACGCGGTACCTTGATTGCGATTCCTGTATTGAATGTTTATGGACTCATGAATCGCACCCGACTATTGCCTGGCGGTATTGACTTAGATCGTTGCTTTCCTGGTTCAAAAACAGGAACACATGCAGCACGCGTTGCCGATATTTTTGTGCGAGAAATCTTCAGCAAAGCCGATATATGCCTAGATTTACAGACAGGTTTTATCAACTACTCTAACCTTCCACAAATTTATGTAAATTTTCAGGACGAACAAGCAAAATCACTCGCAGAAGCATTTAATGCTCCGGTTATTTCCAATGCTCCTTGTGAGAAAGGCATGTTACGCACTCTTGCCTATAAGCAAAAAAAACCTTTCTTAACATATGAAGCGGGTGAAGCCATGCGATTTGATGAGCATGCGATTAAAGTTGGCTTAAAAGGAATTAATAACTTACTTAAAAAACTGCATATGCTGCCTGAAAAAAAGCCCAAAGAAACAAAGCTTAAAAATTTTTTTGCAGACAAAAATATTTGGGTGCGAGCATCGACCAGTGGCATTAGTCATACAAGCTATAGGTTAGGTCAACACGTTAAAAAAGACGAAAAGCTATGTGTGATAAAAGATCCGTTTGGTGCAACCGAGAGCGCCACAATTAAAAGCCCCGCAGAAGGTATTATTGTGGGTAAAAATAATTTACCTTTAGTACATGAAGGTGAAGGGTTATTTCAACTAGCTGTTTTTCCGAAAATGCAACATGCTGCCACTCATTTAGAAGGCTGGAAAGAAAAAAGCGTTGAGCGCTTTGAAAAAGCAAATGGCGATAAGCAGTAAATTAATATGAAATTGGAAAAATCGGCCGTTTCGTTATTAGGACTTATTGTTTGGGGACTCGCTGCGCTTTTCTTTCTCTATGAGTTCTTCTTAAGAACCTTTATTGGTAGTGTTGCGCATCAAGTAATACCCGATCTAAAACTGAATGCTGAAACCTTTGCTATTCTAGGCTCGGCTTATTATGTTGCCTATGGCCTCATGCAAATACCTGTAGGGATCTTAGCAGATAAATTCGGTGTCAAAAAAATCATGATCTTTGCAAGCCTTGTCTGTGCAGCTGCGACATTTTTGTTCGCTCACTCACAAGGTTTTACTACAGCTTTATTGAGTCGCCTTTTAATGGGTTTTGGTTCATCATTTGCCTTTGTTTGCTTGCTGGTAATTGCAGTTACCTGGTTTCCAAGAAAATATTTTGGCTTTTTTGCAGGTAGTTCACAATTTATTGGCACAATGGGGCCACTACTTGCTGGCGGACCTTTGATTGCAATGATGACGGCTTATCACGAAAGCTGGCGAAATGCCTTATCTGGTATTGCTGGATTTGGAGTTGTCTTAGCAATATTAATTTTTCTTATTGTAAAAAATAAGCCGAGAGATTCAGAGCAGCCTTTAATTTTTTTAAAGCAAGATACACCTTTAAAAATCAGTCACCTTAGACTTATTAAGAACAAACAAGCTTGGTTTGTTGCATTTTACTCTGCAACAGTTTATGTCTCCATTGCACTTTTAGGTGCTATTTGGGGCACTGAATATTTACAAACCCGTGGCTTACCGCAAGCCACCGCGGCAGACATGGTTTCTTTAGCTTGGCTTGGTTATGCAATAGCTTGCCCCTTACTTGGCGCCTTATCCGATATAGCTAAACGACGAAAACCTACATTAGTTTTTTGTTCTTTTGTAGGCTTAGTTGCTACAAGCTGTATTGTTTATCTACCGTTAGGTGATCATGAATGGATGTATGGCTTATTATTTTTTAGTCTAGGCATTGCTGCCTCAGGACAAAATATTGGTTTTGCAACTATATCTGAGCATGTTGATTTGTCTTCTCGTGCAACAGCTCTAGGCTTAAATAATGGAATGATCACCATGTTTGGTGCTGTTATTCCACCATTAACAAGCTATTTCATCTATCTTTCGGCTAAAGGTAATACTGCTCACTTGGCTCCAAATAATTTCATTTTAGGCTTTAGTTTGATGCCTATACTCTATTTTATCTCTTTATTTATTGTATTTTTTGGTATCCGTGAAACATTTTGCAAACCACAAAAAGAAGCGATTAAGTTAAGCCTCTAACATACTTCTAATCAGGCATGCCCAGAATAGTGCCAAGTGGATTAGCGCTATTAGGGCACCCGTCTTGCTAGCGCAAAAACTTCATTTGGCGTTGCATAACCAAGAGATTTTCTCGGCCTAAAATTTAACTTAAGGGCTATAAT
>JAHZKQ010000222.1 GCA_022600315.1 Gammaproteobacteria bacterium | reverse complement strand
TTTATTCTTTGCAGTTTAATGGCTATTGCTAGCAATTTAATTGGCTTAAAAAGCGCGGTGACATTCTCCTTGTTGGCCGTTAGTCTATTATCCTTAAGCTACGGCATCCTACTCGACAGTTGGCGTTTTAGCCGAACTGAACATAAGCAACTCCGCTTTCTAAATAGCGGCCCTCACCCCAGTGCAATAAAGCTAGCCAAGCCAATAGAAACTGAGTTAGAATTGATCTAAATTAATCACTCATGCAGAAAGATCATGCCAGAAGACATCTCCCATAAATTAATCATTGGTATTTCATCACGGGCCTTATTCGATTTAGATGAAAGCAACTTAGTCTATGAAAACCAAGGCGTGGATGATTATTCCAAATATCAAATTCAACATGAAAATGAAATCCTAAAACCTGGGGTTGCGTTTAACTTAGTGACCAAACTTCTAAATCTTAATCAATACGGTGATTTAGTTGAGGTGGTTTTATTATCGCGCAATAGCGCCGACACTGGCCTTAGAATATTTAATAGCATCGAGCACTATAAATTAAATATTACCCGCGCAGCCTTTTCTAGCGGGCAATCACCCTACCAATATATTAAAGCCTTTGGCGCTCAATTATTTTTATCCGCCCATGCCGCAGATGTTAAAAATGCACTTACAGAAAATTGTGCGGCAGCATTAATTATGTCTGCCCCCACCGAAACCGCCAGCCCATCGGAAAACTTACGTATTGCCTTTGATGGGGACGCGGTGATTTTTTCGGATGAGGCTGAACGTATTTATCAACAACAAGGCTTAGATGCCTTTCATGCTCGCGAGACCAAAGCCGCCAAAAACCCTTTACCCGGCGGGCCTTTTAAAGCGTTTTTAAGTACCTTGCATAACTTGCAACAAAAACTACCCGCCGATAATTGCCCGATTCAGACCGCACTCATTACAGCCCGACAAGCGCCTGCCCACGAACGAGTAATCCGCACCCTACGATCCTGGAATATTCGCATTGATCAAGCTTTATTTTTAGGCGGCTTGGAGAAAACTGAATTTTTACGCGCCTTTGCAGCAGATATTTTTTTCGATGACCAACAGCTCCATTGTCAGGCAGCCAGTAAGCATGTGGCAACCGCGCATGTGCCGCATGGGGTTACTAACGAATAAAACTACAACCCCATTTTTTTCAAATCATCTTCATGCACCGAAGCCAGTGCGCAAAATTGCGAGCACTCGAAAATAAACCAACTGATCACTGCTATCACCAAGAAATCCCAGCCAAAAGGAATAATATTACGTCCGCCACCAAAATTACCTAAGTAAGACACTAACACCATCAAACCAATATAAATAAATATCCACCACGATTTATTCCACTGAAAACTTAAACGCTTACCTTGCTCACTACGCCGATAAAAGAATAACACCACATAGCCCAACGCAATCGCCACGCCCATCTTGGCAATAATCACCCAGCCCGTCCAATAGACAATTAAGTTACAAATATAAAATGCCGATAAGCATACTAACTTAGCGGCTGGCACTCGAAATGGGCGAGGCTGATGTGGCAACGTTTTGCGTAAAACTAATAAAGCTAATGGCCCCACCGCATAAGCAAAAACTAATGCTGAAACTAAAAAGCCGACTAAGTTTTGCCAGGTTGGAAACGGTAAAAATAAAATTAAGCCGATAATATAGTTTAAAAATAAAATACGTGCCGGCACGCTAAATTTATTAAGCTTCATCATCGGTTTTGGCAAATAACCATTATCGCCCATGGCATAACACATTCTCGCTGTCGAGGCGGTGTAAATTAAGGCGGTACCAAAGGGTGAAATTGCCGCATCAATATAAAGAATTTTAACTAACCAAACCACACCCAATAAAGTCATAATTCCCGCAAAAGGGCCGGCATCACCAACAAAACTTAAATGTCGCCAGCCGTGAGCAAATGCACTGGGCTTTAAAGCACCAACAAACGCCACTTGCAAAACCACATATAAAACAATACTAAAACACAATGCACCAATAATCGCGATAGGAATTGAGCGTTGTGGATTTTTCGCTTCTCCAGCTAATTGAATCGCTGGCGAATAACCAATAAAAGAAAAAATGACCCCAGCAGTTGGCAAAGCCGACAACACGCCTTTAACCCCATTTGCTGCAAAACCGTGCGTAGTAAAATTACTTAGATGAAAATCCTCACAAAACAGTACTAAAATAGCTACCACCGGCACAACCAATTTTAACACCACCACCAAGCTATTAGTCTTCGCTAAAAAGTGCACCCCAATCGCATTAATTACACACATCAATAACATCAATACAGCAGCAATTATAAAACCCATACCACTTAATACATGAGTGCCATGCACAAGATGCATTAACGTTGGGAAATAGTTTGACGCATATTGCAATAGCGCCATGGTTTCAATCGGTGCAACCGCTGCAGCCGATAACCAGCCAATCCACGCCATGGTATAACTGACTAAAGGCCCGTGACTTAAATGCAAAAACCGCACTGTACCACCCGCCACTGGAAAAGTGCTCGATAACTCGGCAAAGGTCATGGCGATAACCATCATTAAACCACCACCAATCACCCAAGATAATAATGCGGCTGGACCGGCTTCTTGCGCGGCATAGAATGGGCCAAATAACCAGCCCGATCCAATAATGCCACCAACTGCAGCAAATAATAATCCCCAAGTGCCAATGGAACGTTTAAGTGTCATGAAAACTCCAACCTATATGGTTATCCTGAAATCAGTATGGGCAAACCAGTATAACAAAAAAAAATAAAAAATTTCATGCAAAAAATATCCAAAAAACATCCAATTTGGGAAGCCAGTATCATGTGATATACTTTGCAATTTCGCCCTCGCGCGCCAATAGAATAATAATTACACATAGGGAGCTGTTATGCCAGACTCTTCAAATCTCATCTGGATTGATTTAGAAATGTCAGGTCTTAATCTTGAGTCGGACTGCATTTTAGAAATTGCCACCATCGTCACTGACTCAAAACTCAATATTCTCGCCGAAGGTCCCGATATTGCCGTGCACCAAAGTAACAATATACTCGATAACATGGATGCCTGGAATACTGAGCATCATAATCATTCAGGTTTAGTAGAACGTGTTAGAAATAGCACGATCAATACTGCTGAGGCTGAGAAGCAAGTTTTAGAATTTATTCAGCAATACGTTCCCGCTAAAAATTCACCAATTTGTGGCAACTCGATTTGCACTGATCGGCGCTTCTTATATAAACACATGCCAAGCCTCGAGGCTTATTTTCATTATCGCAATCTCGATGTCAGTACCATTAAAATACTTGCCCAACATTGGGCTCCGGTAATTGCCCAAGGCGCGAATAAAATTTCCACTCATGTTGCGCTGCAAGATATTCGTGATTTAAGTCAGCGCCTTTTAATTGATGCGGTAACACAGACAACGCTGCAACAATATCAAAAACATATGCAGCCGAAACAAAAACGGCGCGCGGCGATGACGAACTTGTTAGTGCGTGGTTTTATGTCTGAGCTGATGCCTGTGCGCATGGCGCGAAATGCCAGCCTAAACTTTTTAGATAAAGCTGCATTGCCGCGCCATTTATTCGCTCGTTATATGATGGGTTATTAAGGCCCTTTGGGTTTTGTATGGAGCGCAGCTTCTTTTGCAAATTGATGCTGATGTTTGGCTTGCCCTTTTTCGCGTCCGCCAAAGAAGGTCATTGCACC
>JAHZKQ010000221.1 GCA_022600315.1 Gammaproteobacteria bacterium | reverse complement strand
CTGTACATGAGTTTGGGCAGGCGAGTGTATTCGGTAAAGTTTCGTACTAAGCGATCGAGTAAACCAGATTGGGTAATAGCTTGGGAGATAACCATCACGCAAGCCACAGTAATTACAGCCGGGTTGGCAAGGCCGATATAGACCTGTTTAAATGGCACGGCTCCCAATAAAACTGAACACATTAGAGCCAATAGCGCGACTACGTCATAGCGCCAGCGACCCCAAATAAATAGCACCATGGTTACAATCAGTATGGTTAAGATGATGTAGGGCTCAAAGAAAGGCACCCGTGGTTTCTCCTGTTCTCAACTCTAGGAGATTATAACATACTGAAAAGTTGGACCGTATCAACTGACAAATGCTAGACTGAAACAATCACCTAGCTTTAATGGAGATGAGCGATGCGAGTATTTTATGGGCTTAAAATTAAGACAGATATTGCTGGCCATTTGCATAAATTAGCACAGAAAACTTACAATAAATTACCCAAGCAAACGCATTGGACGACAGAGGATAATTATCATATTACTGTTAAATTTTTAGGAAATGTTGAGCAATCTGACATTGAAAAAATTAATCAGAGTATTGAAGAAAATATTAAAGGCATCAAACCATTTCCAATTCATATTACCAGCATTACGCCATTTCCGGCTCTACACTCTAAAATTATTGCCGCTTGCGCGGAACTGCATACTGAGCTGGATGCGCTCTACAATGCTGTTGATGCAGCAGTTGCTGATGATGGTTTAGACATTGAAACACAATGTTTTAGTCCGCATATTACTTTGTGCCGACGTTATGATCATGACCATCATATCTTAGCGCCGATTATTATTGAGGATTTAACCTTAACTGTAGATGATTTGATTTTATATGAAGTAAGGCAAAAGCCAGGCGGCAGTGAATATCATCCTGTTAAACATTTTACGCTGGGCTAGAATATTTAATTAGGGGTCTCATTAGCTATACTAAGCCCACCTGATTTATGTATAATCTTGCAATGGTTAATTAGCTGGCTAGGCAAGTGGTATGGCTAGGAAAGATCATCATAGTCAAAATGCAATAACGTTAGTAGCGAAGCCCAGGGTGAGGTTTAGCCCGGTAACTTTCTGGCCAACGAGTGTTTTTGCTGATGCGCCTGATGTAAGCGATGATGCAGAAGATTTTGGTGCTAGTATTGAGGTTTTGCTTGAGTCGATTGAGTTCCTGAAGAGTTCTTTAGATCGGGTTAATCTCTTGGTGGGCGGCAGAAAGAAAGAGTTGATTCGTGCTATCAAGTCTTGTAATGATAGACTGGCTGGATTTAAAAAAATTCTTGAGAATATCGAGGCACCATATCGTAGTGATTTTCTAAAATCAGCAAATGGGCTTATATTAAGAGAGGAGCTTTTTGTAGCGGATGGTGCAGCAGAAGCAATCCTTATTTATTCACTACAACAGATCGATAAAGAATCGCGCCTAAACTTCCTGTTTGATATGTGGATTTCTCCTGCTATAAAGACTGCTGTGAAAGATTATCAATTTCAGTTTGCTGATATTATTCTTGAGTTAAATTTAGCTGATGCAATAAGATTTATAAAATCGATTAAATATTTTATAAGTTTTTCTGGAGAAAATAAGTCAAAATTTCTTGATAATTTTGCTAAGCTGCCTGAGAAATACAAGCAAGCAATACTGGCTGTTAAAGATGTCGGGGATATGCTATCTAACTTTAACACTTTTCCCGAATTTTGCATGCTATTAAAGTATTCTAATGAATCTAGGCAATTGGAGCTATTTAACGAGCTTGGAAGCTCGAAACTAAATGGCTTGGTAAAAAATAAGCAATCATTTTTGAAAATCCTTAGATCTTGTAAATTAGTATCGGTTCTCGTATTGTTGCATTGGTTGGGGGCTGAGAAACTAAGTTCGTTTAGATTAAACTTAACTGATATCAGTGAAGAATCTTCTAAGTCTAACACAGCACTTGTTCAGTCAGTGGTGTTGCAACCTGGCTTTGACCCGCTACGATATAAAAAAAGCTATCAAGAAGTTTGTAACTTTGGTTGGGCAGGACCTTATTTTTTTTGTCGTAGTCTTTTTGCAAAAAGTTTATTTAGTGAAAATATCACTAAAGAAATGATAAGTGACTACCTGCTAAAGGGTGCTAGTGTTTATGCCAAGAAAAATTTAGGCAGGCAACAAAAGGTTAATGCCTCAGTCATGGCATTTTTTCATTATTGTTTGCATTCAACGCAGACACTTGAGTTTATGATCAATCAGCTTAATTCTTTTTCTGAAGGATTAAATTCAGCAAGGCAAGTGTACTTAAAAGTTCTTGTCGTATTTTTTAACAAGTTCGAGCAGTTTATATATGCGCTAAGTGAAATTAATGCTAACCTTGTTGGACCATTGCTGAGCTTCTTTACAGATGATCAGCTGATAACTTTAGTTGATACGGCCGAGAAATTTATTGCTGCCACTGATATTGTGAAAGATGCGGCAAATAGAAAAATCATCTCTGAAAAAATAGGCAAAGAATTACAGCCAGAGGCAAAAGAGCTAGTATTTTCTACGCTGGCTTAGCTTTTTATACTGTAAGTTGGCCCATTAGCTCATGAATTTTTAACTGATGAATATTCTTCTCATCACTGAATAATTTTAATAGCGTATCGGCTTGTTGTTTTGGATAAAAGCCGTTAACGGCATTGGTAAATTTACTCATTAATAATGGAATGCCTTCTTGACGTCGCTTTGGATGGCCGATAGGGTATTCAATAATAATTTCTTCTGAGCGGGTACCGTCTTGGTATTCAATCTGCAGTGCATTAGCAATTGAGCGCTTATCAGGGTCTAAATAATCTTTGCTAAATTCAGCCACTTCAGTAATTTGCATTTTTTCGCGTAAGGCATCGACTTTAGGATCAGCCGCAATAGCATCTTCATAATGAGCTGCAGTTAATTCACCAAAAATTAATCCGATTGCAATCATGTATTGTAGGCAATGGTCGCGGTCTGCTGGATTATGTAGAGGTCCAGTCTTATTGATAATGCGCATAGCAGCTTCTTGGGTGCGCACATGGATGGTTTTAATTTCATCGAAGTGATTTTTTATTTGCGGGTGCAGTTGAATTGCCGCTTCAACGGCAGATTGTGCATGAAATTCAGCTGGAAATGAAATTTTAAATAGCACATTCTCGATTACGTAGCTGCCATAATCACGTGAAAAATTTAATCCGTTACTATGATAAACATCGTTAAAGCCCCAAGTTTTGGTGGATAGTACGCTAGGGTAACCCATTTCACCTTGCAAGGTGAGCATAGCTAGACGCACACCACGACTAGTAGCATCGCCGGCAGCCCAAGATTTACGTGAACCAGTATTGGGAGCATGTCGGTAAGTTCGAAGACTTTGGCCATCTAACCAGGCTTGAGAAACTGCTCTGCAAATGGCATCGAAATTGCCACCTAACATTTTAGTGGCAATGGCGGTGGTGGCAATTTTGACTAAGATCACATGGTCCAGCCCTAAGCGATTAAAGCTATTTTCCAGCGCAATCACGCCTTGAATTTCATGCGCCTGAATCATAAAAGTTAATATATCGTATAAATTAAAACTGCTCTGCTGGGTGCGATTTAAATAATCTGCCAAACTTAAGATGCCGCCTAAGTTATCGCTAGGGTGGCCCCATTCGGCGGCTAAAAAAGTATCGTTAAAATCTAGCCAGCGAATTAAGGCACCATTATCAAATGCGGCTTTTACCGGATCAAGTTGATAGCTAGTGCCAATCACTCGAGCGCCATTTTGCACGCTAGTATTGGGCACAACAGGCCCTAATAATTTTGTGCAAGCCGGATAATTTAAAGCTAATAATGCACAGCCAATAGCATCAATAAAACTATAAAAAGCTGATTGATAGGCAAGCTCGCTATTCACTTTATAATTCAGGGTATAATCAGCAATAGCTTTAATCTCTGGATCAAAATCAGTTTTTAAGTTTTGCATAAATAACTCTCAGTTAGCGTTGATTAATGGCAATAAATTTTTGTGGCTTGGGGCCGATATATTCTGAAACTGGCCGAATTAATTTATTATTGCTTCTTTGCTCTATAATATGCGCCGACCATCCGGCGGTACGTGCTAAGACAAAAATTGGCGTAAACATATCAGTTGGAATGCCGCAACAATGATAGGCAATTGCGCTGTAAAAGTCTAGATTGGGAAATAGTTTTTTCTTATCCCACATGACTTTCTCTATGCGTTCGGCGATATTAAATAGCTGCATGCTATTTTTAGCTTCGGCTAATTGTTTGGCATAGGTTTTTATAATTGGTGATCTTGGATCGCCTTTTTGATAAACCCGATGCCCAAACCCCATAATTTTTTGTTTATCCTTTAGCATATTTAGAATGCCTTGTTCGGCTTCATCAGGCGTTTTAAATTTTTGAATTAATTCTAGGGCAGCCTCATTGGCGCCACCGTGCAAAGGCCCACTTAAAGTGCCAATGGCACTAGTAATGGCAGAATAAAAATCTGCCCCGGTAGCGCAAGTGACTCGAGCGGCAAAGGTAGAGGCATTAAATTCATGTTCGGCATATAGGATTAATGAAGTATTTATGACCTTAATTTCAATATCATCAGCCGTGCGCTGCAATAATTGGCGCAAAAAATACTCGGCGATTGAAGGGTAAGGGGCTTCTATATGGATACGATTATGATGATAATGATATTGATACCAGTAAGCTAATACTGCTGGAAAGATTGCTAATAAGCGGGTGGCGATAATATGCTGCTTGCTTGAGTTGGTTTCAGGTTCCAGAGTGCCGAGCATGGAGCAAGCGGTGCGTAATACATCCATGGGGTGGGCGGTTTTGGGGATTTGTTCTAGTAAATTGATTAATGTCTTAGGCAAGCTGCGATGCTGGGTTAATTCATTAGTGAAACGCTCCAGTTCATTAGTTTTAGGCAGATGTTCATACAGTAATAAGTAAGCAACTTCTTCAAAGCTTGCCTTGGCAGCTAAATCCTCGATGCTATATCCTCGATAGCTTAAACCTGCGCCTTGACCAACGGTTGCAATGGCCGATTGCCCAGCCGTAATATTTGCTAATCCTGATTGTGTTGCCGTCATTGATGCCTCCTAGTTAAATGCTCGCCAAAAACTTAAAATTGCGAAACCCAGCAAAATAATACCGCCACAGCGATTAATCCAATGCATGGCCTTTGGGGTAATGCGGTGTTTACTATAATGCACCACAAGATTTAAAGCAGCTACCCAGCTGGCGGTGCTAATTAATACGCCAAGTCCTATAAACCAAATGCCATTAGGTTGTTGGCTGATATTAATAACTAAGCTGCTAATAGAAGCCCAAAATAATATAGTGTATGGATTGAAAATTGTTAGTAGTAAGCCTTCAGAATAATGTCGCCATAAAGGACGAGCCTTAGTATTGCAATTACTAAGATTAATTTCAGAGGCGGGTAGACGCAGCGCACTAATAGCAAAGTAAATTAATATCAGTGCACCTAATGCACTAACGATTTGTAG
>JAHZKQ010000025.1 GCA_022600315.1 Gammaproteobacteria bacterium | reverse complement strand
CAAAAATCAACCTAAACGCTATTGGACATCATCCAGCGAATTAATTACCTTAACCGCCACTAACAAAACAGAACTCCTTAATGAGTGTGAAAGTTTATTACAACAAACCAATGCGTACGCTAAAAAACCTGAACACCTTAATCGCATCGCGCGCGCATCGCAAACTACAATCGACCCACAAGCAAAAATCCGCCTAGCTATTGTTGCCAACAATTGCGATGAATTAATGGTTAAATTAAATAAAACCATCGACGCGATCAAAAGCAATACTGACTTAAACCAATTAGATTCGCAAGTATACTTTTCCAATAGTATTGAAACTGGAGCTGTAGCTTTTGTATTTCCAGGACAAGGCAGTCAATATATTAATATGAGTCGAGATTTAACCTTGAACTTCCCAATAGTTCGAGAGCATTGGGATCAAGCCGAAAATCATTTCTTAACCAACGATAAAAGCTTAAGTGAAGTGGTTTTCCCAGCACCAAGCTTTACTAAAACCCGCAATGATTTTAATGCCCAGTTACAAAAAACGACTTGGACTCAGCCAGCACTAGCCGTATGTGGTTATGCTTATGCCAAACTATTGCAACAGCTAGATATTAAACCAGACTATTGCATAGGCCATAGTCTAGGTGAGTTAACTGCCCTGGCGGTCGCCGATAGTTTTGATTTTGAAACTCTGGTAGCCATGGCCAGCCAACGCGCTAACTGTATGCAAGCGGCAGCAAGTAATACCGATAGCGGCATGTTAGCCATTAAATATAATGCCAATAAGCTTGAGAAATTAATTATCGACACTAAACTTGATGCAACCATTGCAAATTATAATGCGCCGCAACAAGTTGTTGTCTCGGCAGAAAAACTGGTTTTAGAAAAACTAAAAATTGAACTGGATCAACGCAATATTCGTTACATTGCCTTGCCAGTTGCGGCAGGCTTTCATTCGCGCGCGGTAGCCAGCGCCCAAACAGAATTTTTAACTTGGCTGAAATCACAAACTATTAGCCAGCCTAAAATTCCCGTTATCGCTAACACAACAGCGAAGCTTTATCCACAAACTAAAGCCGCCATCACTAAAGATTTAAGTCAGCAATTAGCGAAACCGGTATTATTTTCAAAGTCTATTCAAACCTTATACGATAAAGGCGTGCGAACTTTTATTGAGGTTGGACCAAAAGCTATATTGAGCAAATTAATTGGTGCTTGTTTAGGCGAGCAACCACATTTAACTATCGCCATGGATAACCCGAAAAAAGATGGCAACTTACAACTTTGGCAATTACTTGGCAAATTATTTAGTCAAGGTATTAACATAAACTTTAATAAAATTTGGCAAGATGTTGAAGCGCCAAAACCCTTACCAACAACCAATAAAAAACGTTATATCGTTAACTTAAGCGGTTGCAATATTGGTAAACCTTACCCAATCAAACAACCCAAATCGGTACCAACAACGGTTGCCCCCAAACTAAAACCTATAGAGAGCAAACCCATGTCCAAACAACAACCTAAACCTAATCAAACAGCAACACAACCGGTCGTAAATTTATCCGGACAAAGTAATTTATTACAACAAATTACTTCTGCGCACATTGCTTATCAACAATCAATGGCACGCACTCACGAAATCTTTTTACAAACCATGACCCAATTAAGCGGTAGTGATGCCGTTGACCTAACAGCTCCAATGGCCGCACCAATGAGCATACCCATGCCGGTTCAAGCAGCGGCTGTGGCACCGGCACCGATGGTAACTGCTGCTATCGCACCAGCACCTATGCCAACCATCACTACGCCACCACAAATAAATCCTGTGGAAACACCGGTAAAAACGGCTAGTCCTGAACCGATTCAAGCCACCGTTACGCCACTAAAAACTGTGACCACCGACAGTGCCAACAACAATAATTTAAAAGATGTCTTATTAAAAGTGGTCAGCGAAAAAACGGGTTATCCCACCGATATGCTTGATTTAGATATGGATCTAGAAGCAGACTTGGGCGTTGACTCAATTAAACGAGTAGAAATTCTGGCGGCTATGCAAGAGCATGACTCAAGCTTGCCAGAAGTTGATGCTGATCAAATGGCAGAGTTGAACACCCTAAATAAAGTATTGCAATTTTTACAAGCCGATAATCCATCAACAAAAAAGTAGATCGCCGAGGGGTTTTAACGTCAACACCACTACCTCGGCCAGATACAAAAATAGTCTGGCAAGATTACTCGAGCATTGCCATCACACGTGATGCACTTGGAATCTGCGACGCCCTAGCAAAACTAATCCAAGCTCAAGGTCTAAATGTTGAAGTTGTTGAGTCAATTGACAAGGCTTATGCTGGCGTTATTTATTTACCCCGAAAAATTGATTTTGATAATGCAGCAGAAATTATTGACTTTAATCAGCAATTATTCTTGGCTGCCAAGGTATGCGCTGAATATCACTGTGAACATAATAGCTTATTTATCACCGTGAACTTCGGTGATGGTAGCTTTAACCTGAGCTCACCAAAGCAAAGTGCTGCCTGGCAAGCAGGTCTTGCTGGCCTTAGCAAAACCATCGGCCGTGAGTGGCCGAACACAATTAGCAAAACTATCGATTTAAATGTTAGCAATAAAACCGTTACTGAACTTGCAAAAACTTTATTTAATGAAATAAATATTCAAGATACTGAAACTGAAATTGGTTTACCCGATAAAATACATCGCCTTGGATTACGACTTACCAATACTGATGCAAAACCTAAAAAAATCGCCTTAAAGAAAAATTCAGTCATCCTTGCCAGCGGTGGTGCCCGCGGCATTACTGCCTTATGTTTAATTGAATTAGCCAAACAGAATAACTATCGATTTATTTTGTTAGGTCGCACAGCACTGAACAGCAGCCTCGAACCTGGACTACTGGCCATTAATGAGACCCAGCAATTACGCGCTGAACTTATTAAACGCGCCAAGCAAGCCGGTGAAAAACCGAGCGCGGTCGCCAAACAATTACGCCAAATTCAAGCGGCTCAAGCAATACAAGCCACTATTAATGCATTGCAACAACTTGGCTCAAGCGCCGAATATTATGCGGCAGATATTTGTGATACTGAAAACTTAAATCAATTATATCACCAGCTTAAAACTCAATATTCAAAAATTGATGCCATAGTGCATGGCGCCGGAGTATTGGCTGACCGACTCATTAAACAAAAAACTGTGGAACAGTTTCAACGGGTATTTAATACAAAAGTTTTAGGCCTTTATAATCTATTGCATATTTTTAAATCTGAGCCGCTTAAATTCCTCGGTTTATTTTCTTCGGTAGCTGGACGCTATGGAAATCAAGGCCAATGTGATTATGCCATGGCTAATGAAGTCTTAAATAAAGTTGGTCAGTATTGGCAAGCTCAGCATCCAAACTGCCT
>JAHZKQ010000220.1 GCA_022600315.1 Gammaproteobacteria bacterium | reverse complement strand
GGAAAGGACCAACCTATAGTAAATAACACCACAAAGGCAATCGAAAATAACATTGGTGTTTCAAAAGTTAGCGCACCTTTATACATGGTTGCGATCCAGTTGAAAACTTTAATGCCAGTTGGTACCGCCACTAACATAGTCATATACATAAAAAACAACTGACCACCAAGCGGCGCACCGGTAGTAAACATATGATGCATCCACACTAAAAAGGATAGCAAAGCAATTGAAACTGTAGCGTACACCATAAACCGATAACCGAATAATTTCTTGCGCGAAAAAGCTGGAATGACTTCCGAGATCACACCAAAAGCCGGCAAAATTAAAATATACACTTCAGGATGGCCAAAAAACCAAAAGATATGCTGAAATAAAACAGGATCTCCACCACCAGCAGCATTAAAAAAACTAGTCCCAAAGTGTCGATCCATTAACATCATAGTCACGCAACCCGCCAATACCGGCATCACTGCCAATAACAGAAAGCCTGTTGTTAACCAGCTCCAGACAAAAATTGGCACTTTAGACCAAGTCATACCTGGGGCACGCATATTAAATATCGTTACCACAATATTTAATGAACCTAAAATAGAAGACAATCCCAACATATGAATTGAAAAAATCATATAATCTGTACTTGGCGGACCATAGGTTGTGGATAGTGGTGCATAGAAAGTCCAACCATAATTTGGCGAGCCACCTTTCATAAACATGGTGCTAGCCAATAAGGTAAAAGCAAATGGTAAAATCCAAAAACTCCAGTTATTTAAACGCGGTAAAGCCATATCCGGCGCACCAATCATCATCGGCACTAACCAATTTGCCAAACCAGTCATTGCCGGCATCACCACCCCAAACACCATAATTAAACCATGCATGGTGGTCATTTGATTAAAAAATTCTGGTGAAACGATCACTTTGCCAGGCTCAAATAATTCCGTACGAATTACCAAAGACATCGCCCCGCCCACAAAGAACATAATCAAGGATAACCATAAATACATGGTGCCAATATCTTTATGATTGGTGGTTGTCACCCAACGCATGATACCTTTCTTGGGGCCGTGGTGATGATCTGCATCCGCGGTAGTTGCTGCCTCTGTCATAAATAAATCTCCTTAACTTGATCGGTGACGCTGTGCGCCGACCTCAGTCGGCTGGACCACAATATTATTCTGTTTATGCTTATTAATTGCTGCATTACCCCATGCATGACGGGTATAAGTAATAATAGCCGCCAAAGTTTTATCATCCAATTGATTACCAAAGGCTTGCATAGCTGTACCATTCACACCATTTAACACTAAATCAATTTGCTTAACGAGCGAACCGGTAACAACCGGACTGGCTTTTAAGGCAGGGAAATTTGGTGGCAAACCTTTTCCTCCAGGTTGGTGGCAGACTGCACAATGCTTACCGTAACCGATTTTGCCTAAAGCTAATAATTCTTTTTCACTAAAAGTTTTTTTAGCCGCTGCCTGCAGGGCTAAATGACTACGCTCTTGTTTTGCAAGCCACTTTTTAAAATCCGCTTGACTTACTGCTTTAACAACAATCGGCATAAAGCCATGATAAGCTCCACATAATTCTGCACACCGACCACGGTACATACCCGGCTTACTAATCATCAACCAATTGGTATTGATGTAGCCTGGAATAGCATCTTGCTTAAAGCCTAAATCTGGCACCCACCATGAGTGAATGACATCATCCGAGGTCACAAAAATCCTGACTTTTTTATTAATTGGCACTACCATCGGATGATCAACTTCTAATAAAAACCACTTATCTTTTTTCTCTTTACCATTGATTTGCTTGAGTGGCGTTGATGAATTGCTAAAGAAACTCACCCCCTGATCCAAATAATCATATTTCCACTTCCATTGATAGCCAGTAATTTTAATATTTAACGCCGGCTTAGAGGTATCATGAATCCTTAATAAAACGATAGTTGCTGGCACGGCCATAATAACAAGAATGATAAAAGGGATAATGGTCCAAACCAACTCAATCCCTAAATGCTCATCCACGCCAGCTGAAATCGCGCCTTTAGATTTACGAAACTTAAGTAAAATGTAGATCAATGCACCAAAAGTAACCACGCCAATGCCAACACAAATATAGAAAGTAATCATGTGCAATTCATAAACATCGTGACTAATTGGCGTCACCCCATATGGTAAATTCAATGGGATACCGGCATAACTTAATGAAGTAAATAAGATCAGCATCCCAGCTAAAATTAACGATAAAATCCTTGGGCGTCGCGACATACTGCCCTACTCCTTTTTATTAATTTTGATAGTTGCTAATGGCCATTAATAAGCCAGATCCATTAGCATTTTAGGGTGAGTAATTTAACCACATTATAAAAAGAAAACAAGCTTTTTAAATACGTTGTCAACAATAGGAAATTGATATATCTTTTGCCAACTAATTAGAACCATTGATACCTGACCATGATTAAAACCATCCACCTATTATGCGGCAGCTTGTTGTTTGGTAGCTTTACAGGTTTTTATGTGCTAACCCTAATTGGGCTACGCCAACAAGGCCATAGCTTACTTTGCATCAGCTTAAAGCTCGCTAATCACTTCGATTGGCTAATACCAGTATTATTTGGCTTACAGTTTTTATCCGGAAGCTTCCTAGTACCAGAAAGACATTATACTTTCAGCACTCACTGGATTATTGCCGCTTATACTTTACTAGCCATCTGTTTTATTTTTTGGTTAGCCATCGCCTGGATCCGACGTCAAGCCGACTTTGCGAATCAGTTGGCGCGCTACCGAAAAAGCTATCATCTACTAAACTGGCTTAACATCTTATTTTTTATTTTAATTATCCATGATGCTGTCTGTAAGCATACACTATTCAGGTAACTCGCTATGTATAACTTTCTAAAGATTATTCATGTGATTAGCGCCTCCATCCTACTGGGCAGCAGCATTATTAGCAGCTTATTGATCTTTAATCTGCGCAAGCTCGAAGCTTTGGAGCGTCCTCGTTTACGCCGAGAAATTTACCGCTTTAACTGGATAGTGCTAAGCTTAGCAGGCTTCTGGCAGCTAATCAGTGGCTTTAGCATGATCTTCTTGCAATCCTACCATTTCACCACCGAGTGGATTGCATTAGTCCTCTTGGGCTATGGCGTCGTCGCCTTTGCTTGGCTGTCAATTATTTACCTACAGCTCAAGCAAACCCAAGTCGCCAATGGTCAACAAATTTATTACCGCACTCGCTTAGCTTTCGGTACTCTAGCCTACTTAAGCCTTGGTTTTATTTATTACCTAATGACTCATCGGCCGCACTGACCTATAATGGAGCTAATACTTACTTAAGGTGATATCCATGGTCAAAACCACGCAATACTTTATCGACAGCTACACCCGCATAGCCATTAGCGGCATTAAACCCTTGATGGACATTATCAATAAACATACCGCCGCACCGCATCAAGAGGAGGCAGAAGCTGACCAGCCAACCGCTGATATCCTGCAAAGCGAACAAATCAACGATATGCTAAATGGTCCGTATGCGAGTTTTATGCAAGATAAATTGGATGCTTACGCTAAACTAATTCGCCTCAAGCTTATTCTCAATATTGATAACAGTGATAACCTAAAGGGTGCACGAAACAATCAACTATTAAAAGAAAATATCCCAGAAAAATTTCTTAAAAAACTAGAAAATTCCAAGTTAAAAACCATTCAAAAAACTTTAGATGAGCTCACCACCGCGCACTATCAAGCCCTACAAGATTTTTTTCAAGATGCTTGCCAAAAAGTCATGCAAGGTTTACGCGATGCGGGGATTGAGTTTTCAGTATTAGAAATTGCTGGGTTTAGCGAGCAAGAAACATTAACTGAGCTATTAAATCGCTGCACTGAAATGCAAATTGAACTCCCTAAAATTGACAAACAAGCCTTTAACTTTAACAGCTATCTAAAGCTCAAAAGCACCATGAGCATTCAAAGCGCATTAAGTCGTCAACATGAAGCGCACGGCAAGAAGGAAATTGAACCTTATATGAAAAAACTTAAAAATATTTTTAGTGAAATCGATAAGACCGAACAAGAGTTATTAAAAACTCAAGCCCAGGAAACTGTAACAGCAGTTAAAGAAATTACATTCTAATCGTAATAACATGCTTCCGTCATGGCCGGCAAGTGTTAACAACCGCGGTAATCTTTACTGGATACCTGCTCAAGCCATAAAATAATATTTATTTTACCAGCTCTGCTGTATTTCGTTGTCGACTCACTTCATATAAGGCAATGCCTGCCGCTACAGATACATTTAGACTCTCCATATGCTGATTAATATCAATCCGCGCTAAATAATCACAATGCTCTTTCGTTAAGCGGCGCATACCATCGCCCTCACCACCCATAACGATAACAATATCACCACTTAAATCAATTTCGGCTAATGGTAATTCGTTTTCGCTCGCCATGCCCACTACCCAGGCGCCTTTATCTTGCAGCTTACGCAAGCTGCGCGATAAATTTGTTACCTGCACGACTGGCACTAATTCTGCTGCGCCGCAAGCGACTTTACGTACTGCTGATGTAATACCAACCGCGCGATTTTTAGGAATTAACACGCCATGCGCTCCAAATGCTAATGCCGCGCGTAAACACGCCCCTAAATTATGCGGATCTTGCACCCCATCTAAAGCCAGCAATAAAACCGGCTCATTAAGTTTATTTAATAAGGCCAATAAATCTGCTTCGCTGTATTCGGGTAAGGCCGTACAATCTGCCAATAAACCTTGATGATTAGCATTTTTTGCAATTAATGATTTCATTTGTTGATTTGAAATCTGCTTGACCGGCAAGGCTAATTCTTCAGCTAATTTGAGCAGTTCTTGCTGACGTAGGTTTTTTTCTTGCCGAGCACAATAAAGCTGGTTCACAAGCCCAGGCTGAGTCATCAGCACCGCTCTGGTGGCATGATACCCATAGACAAAATGTTTTTCACTCATTGGTTTCTCCTGGTTCTTGCATTGGCTTTGCTAATTAGCATACCATGTTTAAATCTAAAAAATTAAGGTTAAATCATGAGGCGATCATACCCTATTCTGCTATTATTGCTAGTCGGTTTATTGGCTGGCTGCAGCCAAAAAGCGCTGGCACCCATTCACAGCGCATATCATCAGCCTAAGAAAGTTATCCCCAAATATGAACCTCTTAGCCAATACGGCAACCCACCGTATTATCGAGTCGATGGAGTTCGTTATCGCATTTTAAAAAGCGCTAAAAATTATCAACAACGCGGCATCGCCTCATGGTATGGCCCAAAGTTTAATGGTCGCTTAACATCGACTCGCGAAACTTTTAATATGTATGAATTAACCGCGGCAAGTCCGGTATTGCCCTTACCCTGCTATGTGCGCGTTACCAACTTAGAAAACGGTCGTCAGCTAGTCGTGCGCGTCAACGACCGCGGACCCTTTGCTAAAAACCGTATTATTGATTTATCTTATGCCGCGGCTAAAGCACTCGGATATAGCAGAAAAGGCACTGCCCTCGTTGAAGTGGCCGCAATTGATATTAAACATCCAAGTAATCTTAAACCCACCATATTACCCAGCCACCCACAGCTTTATTTACAGCTTGGTGCTTTCTCCCATTACCAAAATGCCACACGTTTTAAGACCATGCTAGCCAGATATACACAAAGGCCGATTCGTATTAATAAAGGTGAACTTCGCCAAAAACCGATCTACCGGGTGCAAATCGGTCCATTGCTTGGCGTTGGTCAATCCGATAGACTACAGACCAAGCTTGCCAAAGAAGGCTTTGGCAATGCGGTGACTAAAATTAGTTGATTATACGTGCATTCTGATATTATTGCATAATACAGCATGCTCTGACTGCGTAGCCAGAATAAAAAGGATTTTATATGCGCAAAATAGCAACACTTTCGACCTTGCTTTTAGCTACGCACTGCGCGATAGCTAAACCATTAACTGCAAAAAAGACTCACCAAGCCATTAAAAAAACTATTCGTTCTGACTATTATCCTTATATTGATGTTGGCCCCTATTATCGCCAAAATCCTTTTGGCACCTTAGAAGTCGATGGTTTTTTACCTATGTGGCAAAATCCTATTAACCTCGTTTTTATTGATGCACGATTTTTAGAAAACACCAATCCCACTAATGAATTTAATATCGGTCTTGCTTATCGGCACTTATTTAACAGGAAGCATTATATTTTAGGCCTATTTTCATTTTACGATCGTAAACGTAGTCAAATTGGCAACTTCTTTAATCAAATCACTAGCGGCATTGAATACAAAAACAACCACTGGGATGACAGTATCCGCACCTATATCCCCGTTGGACGCACAAACTTTCCTGACAGTGCTTTAAATAATGCCTCGCTAGTTGCTGCGGGGGCTAATTTATTTACTGTATCCTACTCTCCGGGCCAAGAAAAAGCGCTGTATGGTTTTGACGCTGAAATGGGGCATAATTTATTTAGCACTAATTTATATGGCTATGCTGGCTTTTATTACTTTGATCGTAGCAACATAAAAGCTGCTTATGGCCCAAGACTCCGTCTACGCTATGATTTAATGCGCGCCAATGGGAAACCAATTTTTAATTTATTCCGACAAGTTAGTTTTGATACCATGGTGCGTTACGACCAACTTTACGGAGTAAATTTTTATGTTGGTCTGCGTTTTAGATTCAGCCTGGGTAAACAAGCAAACTTAACTGGATTACAACGTCATATGGAAGACCGAATCTTTCGCGATCTAGATGTATTAAGTGGCACCGGCAATGCGCCAAAGCGAACATTAAAAAACAGCGACGGCACTAGTGTCACGGTTTCAACACCAACCACTGCCGCTGGACTACAAAGCAATAGCGCAAATGTTATTGCGGTTTGGCGCTCAATTACGGGTGTAAATAGCTTCACTTTACAAAATAATCAAAAATTAATAGGCGGCAATTATACTTTCACAACTGGCGGGCAAACCTTTACTATCGCTGCCTCAGGCAGCGGCAGCCTTACCGCCGCATCTGGACAAAATTTAGTGACCCTTGGCCAGAACAATACCATTGAGAACATTACGTTAGATTTAAACTCTGCCGACACCACAAATGAAGCACGCACTATTATTCGTGACAATTCTAATGCCGCCGTTGGTTCGTTGAATATCAATAACCTAACTGGCAATGGACGCATCCGAGTAAATACGACAAGCGGTACAAGCAACATTAACATTCAAAATAATACCTTAACTAATGCAGCAGTTCCTATGGACGATGATAATGTCGGTGCAATTGCTATCATAAGTGGTGGCACTGCCAATGTCACTGTATCCAACCTTAACAACAATACAATAACAGCCACTGGCGATGGAAATGCTACCATTTTATTACGCAACTCTAATGCTAACTCAAGCTTTACACTAAGCAATGGAATTAAAGATAATACCTTAACAACATCAGGAGATGATGCGGTTGGCATCGCCGCACAAATTCTCGCCGGCACTTTTACATCGCAAGGTGATATTTCTGGCAATACATTTACCCAATCTAGTGCTGGCTCCAGCGGTATCTTCGTGCAACAAACGAGCGGGACTGGAACCTTAACCAATATCAACAATAACACCTTTACCGCAACTGGAAATGAAAGTATAGGCATCACGATGGATATTGCTGGCTCTGGCGCTTCACTTACCATGAGCGGTAAAATCAGCGGCAATACCATTTCTGCAACGGCTACAGATTCAAATGGTATCAACATAGCTGTTGGTGATAGTGGTGGTGATACTTTAGGCTCACTGGATATCCAACAAGGCATTAACAATAATACGATTACTGCTAATAAGAGCGGTATTACAATAGGCGCCTCAACCTCCAACACCGTTGATATAACTGGACTTAACAATAATACAATTAATTTTTCCGGGGCTCGGGGTGATGACGCTGCCGGCATAGATGTTGCAAATGGTTCAGCTGGTACTGTCACAATCACTAATCTAAATAGCAACACGATTACCTTTACTCCCTCAAGCGGTAATGCCACTGCAATTCAGCTGGGGGCAAGTGGCAACTCAACGACGACTATTACTGGTTTAAATAATAATGTCATTACTTTTAATACCAGCGGATCTAAATATGGCGTCAATATTGATTCTGCTTTAGCTGGTGATACAGTCAACGTAACAGTGCAAGACGGCAGCAATGGCATTAGCGCAGCAAACGGTAGCGTAACGGTTAACACGGCTGGCTCAGGCAGCATCAATGCCACACCAGGCCTATAGGACATATCAAGATTGCTAGTCGGATTAAGATCCGCTAGACTTTTACCCTAATCAGAGGATAGATACTAATGACTCAAGTAGCCGAAAACCTTCAAACCCATGGCAATATCTTAACTTGGAAAGATATGCTAAAAGAAGAAAAAAATAAGGATTACTTTAAATCAATTTTGAACTTTGTGAGTAATGCGCGCACTAAAGGCAAAAGCATTTATCCACCTCAAAAAGATATTTTCAACGCCTTAAAGTATACGCCATTTGAAACGGTAAAAGTCGTGATTATTGGTCAAGATCCTTACCATGGCCCTAATCAAGCACACGGTTTATCCTTCTCAGTTAAACCCAATGTACCGCCACCACCTTCATTAAAAAATATGTTTAAAGAATTACATAGTGATTTAAATATCCCTATTTCCAAGCATGGCTGCTTAGAAAAATGGGCTAAGCAAGGTGTGTTATTGCTAAATGCAGTGTTAACTGTTGAAGCCGGTCAACCCCAATCCCACGCTAATATTGGCTGGCAACGTTTCACCGATAAAGTCATTGAAAGTCTAAACTATCACCCGGAAGGTATTGTTTATTTGCTTTGGGGTGCGCAAGCTCAGCGTAAAGGCGCAACCATTAACCCCATCAAACATCAGATTCTGCGCGCGCCACACCCCTCACCTTTGTCTGCCCATCGCGGCTTTTTGGGCTGCAAACACTTCTCTAAAGCCAATGAGCTACTCATTAAACTTGGTCGTGAACCGATCGATTGGGCTTTGGATTGACATCAACCAAATCAACCGCTAAATTTACTCCCTTAGTTTTTTCATTCGCCGAGATGGTGGAATTGGTAGACACGCAGGCCTCAGAAGCCTGTGGAGGCAACTCCGTGGAGGTTCAAGTCCTCTTCTCGGCACCAACTAAAAAAGAATACTATGAGCATTTTAAAAATATTACAGCATCCCAACAAACGCTTACGCCAAAATGGTAAGCCTGTTACCGATTTTAAAAATCCGGATCTACAGAAAACTATCGACAATATGTTTGAAACGCATTATGCCGCAGATAATTGCGCGGCATTAGCAGCAACGCAACTTGATATTGTTGACCCACCACACATTACTGTGATTGATTTTTCTGCCAAACACGATCAGCCATTATGCTTGGTAAACGCAAAAATTATTGCCCGTGAAGGCGAGCAAAATGAAGAAGAAGGTTGTATGTCGGTCGGTCATGGTCACGGCGTATACGCAAAAGTCAAACGTGCTGCTAAAATTCAAGTGCAAGCTTTTGATCGCCGCGGCAAGGCCTTAAATTTTAGTGCTGAAGGCTATATGGCGAAATGCATTCAGCACGAGCTCGATCATTTGGATGGAAAATTATATATCGATCGGCTGTCACAATTAAAACGCATGCGAATCGAAACGTTTCTAAAGAAAATAAAAAAATCTTAAGTCGATTTCTTTAATAACTCTAGAAATAAATTTTCAGAAACTGGCTTACTAAAATAAAAGCCTTGTAGATAATCGCAGCCTTGTGCCTGCAACCAATCACCACGTGGGGCACTATCAACACCTTCAGCAACAACTTTTAGATTCAGACTATGACCTAATTCGATAATTGATTTAATAACCGTTTGCGTGGATTTATCTTCGCTATGATCAATAAAGCTGCGGTCAATTTTAATGATATCAACTGGCATTTGACTAATGTAATTCAATGATGAATAACCAGTACCAAAATCATCAATGGCAATAGTAAAACCAAGATCTTGTAGCTTTTGCAAATCATGTAATCCTTGCTGAACATTCTCAATTAATGCAGTTTCAGTTAGCTCTAACTGTATTAATTTTGGTGGGATATTATATTCTTTAACTGTCTTCAATAACATTTCATAAAAACTATGGTGGCGCAATTGTTTAAAAGATACATTAATACTTAAGTAAAAATTCTCAGCCACCAAACCCGCCTCCAGCCATTGCCGCAAAGAGCGACATGACTCGCGAATAACCCAAGCACCAATTGGCTCAATTAAATCTACATCTTCAGCAATCGGAATAAAAAATTCTGGAGCAACATCACCAAAGCGATCATTATGCCAGCGAATTAAAACTTCCGCACTAATAAATTTTCGACTCACAGCATCAATGACTGGCTGATAAACCAAACGAAATTCATCATGCTCCAAACTGCGCTGCAAATCATCTTCCAGAATTCTTACCATTCTTGAACCTAAAGACGCATTACTCGAAAATGCATAAGCATTTAACCCTACGCTACTGGCTTGCAACATCGCACGATAGGCATTATCAATAATTTTTTCAGGAGTCCCCGCCGAGTCAGCACAAATGACTACACCCATATTAATGACTGGTATTTGCTGGCGACTAGCGATCACCACCGGTTTAACTAATTCTCCTTGAATCCGCTCTAAAATAATCTGTAAAGCTTCTTTGCCAGTGAAATTAACAATCACTGCAAAACTACCGCCACTATATCGCGCTATAAAAGCATCCTCTATGCCAATCTTCTCCAGGTGATTGGCAATCGCTTTAATATACATATCACCATTAATATAGCCAAACTGGGCGTTCACCAACTCGACGTTACGAATATTAATAAATATCACACTAAATTGGGTATTCTGTTGCTGACTGATTTCAAGATAATCATGTAATTGATGCAATAAACTTTGCTGATTTGCCAAACCAGTTAGCGAATCGTATAGACTCAGTTGATTATCACTCACTTGCTCTGCTGCAGAACACTTCGCAATTACATCAGCCATTTGCTGAATATTTTTAGTCACCGTTGCTTCTAAACTAATTTCCGGGTGCTTAGCAATAATTTGCTGGAGCTTATCTGCCGCCGCAGTAGATTCCAATACCGCTAACAATGTAATCGGCTTTTTTTCTGACATACTATTTCCCTATTTCTTTGCCAAACAGGTCTGATTTCGACCTAATTTTTTTGCCTGATATAAAGCCTGATCTGCTTTTTCAATTAAATCTTTCTTGGTTTGATTTTCATCCATAGCCAACACGCAGACCCCCAAGCTGATAGTAATATTTTTAGCTTTGACATCAGGCGCATGCATTAATGCCATACCCTCAACATTTTGGCGTAACTTTTCAGCAACTTGCATTGCCTGCTCTTCAGTAGCAGGAAAAATAATTGCCGCAAACTCTTCCCCACCATATCGAAAAATATTCTCATGACGTCGCTTTAAAGTTTCTGATAAAACGGCTGCAACTTTTTGCAAACACTCATCGCCGCCCTGATGACCATAGTGATCATTGTAGGCCTTAAAATAATCGATATCCATAATAATCAAACCCATTTTTGACTCATCTGCAACTAATCGCCTAGCACGCGATGCTTCCTCTTCTAAATATAAATCAAAAGCTCGCCGGTTTGAAACGTTTGTTAATGCGTCAGTCAAAGAAATTTGATTAAGTTTATCGTTGGCAGTTTTTAATTGAGCCCGCATGTTAGCAATCCGTTCCATCGCTTTGATTTTCGCTGACAAGGTTATTTCGCTAAAGGGCTTTAATAAATAGTCATCACCACCTGCTTCAATACCTTCCGCAACACTTGCATCGTCTACTAAGGCACTTAAAAATATAATGGGGACCCAATCATTATCACTACAATTAATTTCCCGAATTTGACGGGCACATTCATAACCATTCATCCCCTCCATCATTACGTCAAGAACGACGAGATCAGGATTACAATCACGAAATAATTGTATAGAGTTAAAAGGATCATCAGATTGAATAACCGTATGCCCCATTTTCTCTAAATAGCTTTTTAATAAAAACAAGCTTGTTTTCGAGTCATCAACACTTAAAATCTTCATGAAATCAACCATCCTTACAATGTGCTGCAGACAACCTGCCCTCACTGAATAATTATAGCCTATGCAGCTCAATTAAGAGCTTAAAGCAACCATAAAAATCACCATAATTTAGTATTTGAAGAAATATAATAGTTGACTAGAAGTTTTTTTATTGATGAACAAAAAAGCTACTTGATCTTACTCAAGCAAATTTGCCAAAACTGTCTATCCATATGATTTTAAATAATAAACTATTGGTTAAAAACTAGGCTAAAATTTGCAGAGCTATCAGCCCGTTACTATACTTGAAGTGAGATCGGGCTCCGCTCGATCCATGGGTAAACAAAGGGGAGAAAACTATGGGTAAGCTAATGAAATCTAAGCTCGGCTTTACGCTGATGGAGCTGCT
>JAHZKQ010000219.1 GCA_022600315.1 Gammaproteobacteria bacterium | reverse complement strand
CTTAATTTCGTTTTTACAATATTACCGACAAATAAGAATTGAATTTCTAGCAACCTTGCTGCCACCCTATAAATCAGATTCCAGTTATATCGACTTGATAAAAACCCTGTTGTACAAACAGTGTTCGTCAGATCAAATTTATTTGGCTCTAAATTCAAGTATAAGTCATTTGCTCCATGCGGCAAATGAAATATTCTGCTATTCATTTTTTTAAACCGCCGCTTAAATTGAATAACTTGGTACTGTGAACAACAAAAGGCTGTATTAACGCGGTTAATTAACATTTTTTCTTCAGGCAACGGAATATATCCCAAGACACCACAATCTTTCGAATAATCATCGTAGTTTAAATACACCAATTTCTGAGGGGCAATTCCTTTTATATAGGGATAATATCTAGGGTTTGGCATTATAATATACGGCGTTTCGCCCGTTAACTTGTAATAATTACGAATTAACAATTTTAATCTTAAACGGATTGGTATTTCGAAAATTGCTGATAACTTCCCATTAAATCCAGGGGGGTATGTCCAAGCAACTCTTTTAAAATTTTTATGCTTAGTATCGAACGGCCATTTTTCTTTTCGAAAACCTCCTAAGAAAGAAACACCTATTTGAATCACCGTCACATACGCAAACTTACCTAGCTCTACCCCCAGCGGATATATCCAAGGTAACTCACCGCCACCCAAAATTATAAATGATCGTTTTTCGTTACAACTATGGCCATCACTCATCACAACCAACTCTCTCATGACAAAACTTGAGCAATTGATCTATTTCATTAACCTCATCAATACTAAATTCAAAACCGCTACTCCGAAGAATATCTACGCAATATTTCAACTCTTGAGGGGCTTCATTTATTTGTGGTAAGCTGCGCTCAAGCTCAGGCAAAAAACCAAGAGTCTCTAAGCAACGCTGCTGAATCAGCGATGCCATCGCCCATACAGTACGCGAACTACCTCGCCCTAAATTCAACAGTCCATTATTCAGCTTGGAAATGGGCGTTTTAATAATATGCTGTATTGCACGACAAACATCTGAAATTGCAATAAAATCCCTGCTTTGCAAACCTGCTGTTCGTAAAATCATCTTTTTTCTTACTATTGCCTGTCGGCAAAGGTCATTTACTAACAGCATCCAACAATTAATTAACGGATTGACTGGCGCACCAAAAGAATTTGATAACCGAACTACAACACCTTCCATTTCTCCGGTCTCTTGTACATATCGAACTATATCCTCACCCGCTCGATTTGTAGAAGCATACGGATGAATTGTATTTAAACACGTTGATTCCGTAATAGTGCCCACTAAGGGATTTCTATATACGTGAGCAGTTGAAACATAGATAAAGCGCCTTATCTTTTGTTCAATTGCAGCCTGTACAATATTAGCGGTTGCCACTGCATTTGCTTGCCATGCAGCAACAGGATCTATTACACAGTCTTTCGAGTTCATCCCAGCCAAATGAATTATCAAATCAACATCCTGGCATATCTGACTAAGGGCAAACTGTGAATTCCATTGCGTTTGTACAATTTCCGCATCAACCAGCCAATCACAAGCCGGCTTTTTTTTTCGTGTCCCCAAAATAATATCATACTCATCTTGAGTAGCTAAATGTTGGGCCAGTCGGCCTCCTAAAAGACCAAATGCCCCTGTAATTAACACCCGCTTATTCATGCTTTTTAGCACCCCAGTCATAGGGTATAAAGGGTGACATATAGTCCTTACGTTCACACTCATCAGGACAGTGAGTTTCAGTAGCACAATTAGCCAGTATTGCTAAATCACCACCTATATTAGTAAATCCAGTCCATATTCTTGGAGGCACAGTTAATAATACATAGTTTTGAGGCCCCATATGTATTTCTTGAATCTGACCATGTGTTTTACTGCTAGCTCGTGCATCAAATAAAACAAATTTAACTTGCCCCTGCGGAACAGCGCAATTAAGTGTCATTTTTTTATGTAATTTCCACGCCTTAACAGCCCCTGTGTTTATACATGAAAAGTAAATTTCACCAAATCGAGCATATACTTCACTATCCTTACGCAGCATATGCATAACCTTCCCTCTGTCATCTTCAATCTGTCGCAGCAATGAAACCTTTACTCCTTCAATCACTTTAAGCCCCTACCTTTTCCTCTGGCCTAGCAGAATTTTCACCTAACGTTGAATGACTTTGTATAGACCTGAACTCAACATAGTCTTTAATTTGTGCACGGCTGACATCTTCCACTGCATGACCAGCTAATACCTTTTTGTACCAATCAGCAGTTTCCTGAATAGTTTTATCAAATTCCCAGCGCGAGCTCCACCCCAGAAGCTGGTTGGCTTTATCACAATTCAAGCGCAACAGCCCAGCCTCGTGCGGGTCTGTATCTTCACACTTAACCTGCAGTTCCCCATGTCCCCAATGCTTTATAATTCTCTCCGCAACCATTTTTACACTATTAGAAATATAATCTGATGGTCCAAAATTCCAAGCACCCGAAAAATCCTTAGGTTTTTCTGAGAGCGCAACTGCTAATGTAATATAGCCACTCAGCGGCTCAAGAACATGCTGCCATGGCCGAGTAGCTAGCGGTTTTCGTAAAACAATTGGCTCCTTATTATATAAGGACCTAATGCAATCAGGGACAATGCGATCTTCCGACCAGTCTCCACCACCAACAACATTCCCCGCGCGTACTGAGGCACACCCAACACCATGCATTGAGTTAAAGTATGAGCTGCTATAAGCAGAGAACACCAATTCGGCCGCCGCCTTAGACGCGCTATATGGATCGGGCCCACCCAGTTCATCGTTCTCTCTATAACCCCAAATCCACTCCTTATTTGTATAGCACTTATCGGAAGTAATAAAAACTAACGACCTCACAAAGTGAGACGTCCTTACACATTCCAATAAATTTACAGAGCCACTAATATTTGTGTCGAATGTTTCTTTAGGATCTTTATAAGAGCGGCGTACCAATGCCTGTGCAGCCAAATGAAACACAAACTCCGGCTTTGCCAAGTTAAAAAACTCACTTAGCTTACCAAAGTCACGTATATCACCATCTTTATGGCATATTTTTTTATCTAATTTCAACGAATTAAAATGGGCATCTTCTCGCTCAGCCGGTAAAGCATAGCCATATACTTCAGCACCCATCTCTGACAACCATAAAGCCAACCAACTACCTTTAAACCCCGTATCACCAGTTAAGAAAACTCGTTT
>JAHZKQ010000024.1 GCA_022600315.1 Gammaproteobacteria bacterium | reverse complement strand
TTGCCTCCAATAAATAATCAAGATCATCTTGGCCTTTTAGCAAACATGATTTTCGAAATGGATCATAATCAAATTGAAAATCTTGATTGTTTACGGTTATTATTTGTTGTTCTAGGTTGACAGTTGCTTCAAGTGGTTCTGTTTGTGCGGTGGTAATCAGTTTAGTAATAATATTTTTAGGCAGTATAATTAACAATAAGCCATTCTTTGCTGAGTTATTATAAAAAATATCCGAATAGGATTCAGCAATAATTGTTTTAATACCCGTTTGTTGCAGTGCCCAAACCGCATGTTCGCGTGACGAGCCGCAACCAAAGTTATTTCGGCCTAGTAAAACGGCGGCATTTTTATATTGTGGATCATTGAACACAAAATCAGGATCTTGTTCGCGCAGGCGTTGGAATAAATTTTCGCCATAACCATGACGATCAACTTTTGTTAAATATTGGGCGGGAATAATCATATCGGTATCAACATCATTGATGTCTAGTGGAATCACACGGCTAGTGAATGTTTGAAAGGCTTGCATTAGAGATCCTCCACGCTGGTAATAACACCTTTAATCGCGCTAGCGGCAACCGTTGCCGGTGAGGCTAGGTGAGTAATGCTGCCAGGTCCTTGGCGACCCATAAAGTTACGATTCGAGGTGCTAATGCAGCGTGCACCGGGTGGAACTTTATCACTATTCATGGCTAAACACATCGAGCAACCCGGCATACGAAAATCGGCACCTGCATCAATAAAAATTTTATCTAAACCTTCTTTAATGGCTTGCTGCATAACTTGTTCTGAGCCTGGCACTACATACATCGACACATGTTCAGCAATTTTTTCGCCCTTTAAAATACTGGCCGCTAAGCGTAAATCTTCAATCCGACCATTCGTGCAACTGCCAATAAAAGCCCAATCAATGGGTTGATTTTTTATGGCTTGGCCGGGTTTTAATTTAGTGTAGTGATAAGCTTGCTCGCCGTTTTCAATATCTGGAATAATTTCATTAATACTAATCGCTTGGGCAGGATTAATTCCCCAGGTCACCATAGGAGTTAATTGGCTGACATCAATGATTACTTCTTTATCATATTTGCAATCTTCATCACTGAGCAATGCACGCCAGTTTTCAACAGCCGTTTGCCACGCATTTTCTTTTGGTGCATAAGGCCGGCCTTGTAAATAATTAAAGGTAGTTTCATCAGGCGCAATTAATCCAGCGCGCGCGCCGCATTCAATGGACATATTGCAAATTGTCATGCGCTCACTCATTGACATATTGCGAATGGCTTCACCGGTATATTCAAGAATATAACCCTTGCCGCCACCGACGCCAATGGTGGCAATTAATTTCATAATCATATCTTTAGCGGTTACCGTTGCCGGTAATTTACCGCTAAATTTAACCCGCATAGTTTTGGGTTTATGTTGTAAAATCGCGCCGGTTGCTAGAACATGGCCGACTTCTGATGTGCCAATACCAAAGGCTAATGCACCGAACGCGCCATGCGTTGAAGTGTGTGAATCACCACAAACAATAGTTTTTCCCGGTAAGGTAAAGCCTAATTCCGGCCCCATAATGTGCACGATGCCTTGATGCTGACTATCAAAATCATAGAGTTTAATGCCAAACTCTTTAGCATTTTCACGCAATGATTCAACTTGTATTCGAGCAGTTTTATCTTTAATAACAGATCGATTCTTTGCGGTTGGAATGCTGTGATCTAAGGTCGCAATTAAACGCTCTGGGTAACGTACTTTCAAACCACGTTGGCGCAATTCATCGAAGGCTTGCGCGGAGGTCACTTCATGCAATAGCATTCTGTCGATGGCAAATACGGCGGGATGACCTGGTTTTTGCAGCATAACGTGCGCATCCCAGATTTTCTCAATGATGTTTTTAGTCACGCGGTTTGTCCTTCTGGCGGTCACGGTTTTTAAGATAGGTTTTATAGCCGGCGATTAGCTCTTCATCGGTAATTCCTTTACGTCTTTGGGCATACATATCTTTAATGGCTTGGGTAATATGCACTTTATCTTTTTCGGAACAATCAAAACCATGTTGCTGCAAAATGCTTTTCGCATGATTGCTGCCACTTAGTGGCCCAAACACAAAACTAATTTCATTACCGACGCGTTTTGGATCAAAGGGTTGATAAGCAGATGGGTTTTTTAAGACCGCATTGGTGTGTCCTCCCGATGAATGGCGTGCAGAATTTTCGCCAGTAATTGGCCAATGCGGTTGGCAAGGCAGCATTTTTTCAGAAATAAAGGCGGAAACTTTTCTTAATTGACTTAATTTAATATCGGTATAAAAATAATATTCTGGATTAGCCATCTCACCAAACTGATCGATCACCATAATACATTGCTCAAGTGCAACATTACCAGCGCGCTCACCCACGCCATTTAAGCAGCCTTCGATTTGTCGAGCAGGTCCTGAAAATACGCCAGTGATAGAATTTTCTAGGGCTAAGCCTAAATCATTATGACAGTGTACCGACCAAATAACTTCTTGCTCTGGAAATTCTTTAGCAATAATATCAGCATGTCGCTGCATATCTTTCACAAAATAATTTTCACCTTGCCAGCGTGAGGCGCCACCAATGGTATCCGGACAATTAATGACTCGTGCACCAGCACGCACCGCCGCACGAATTAAATCAGTCACAAAATCAAAATTCTGAGCAACACGCGAATAACCTTCCGGGCTAAATTCAACTTCATAGCCCGCATCAAAAGCAATTTTAATTAAGCGATAGACTTCATCAATAATATGTTGTTGATCGTCTGCCATTTTACCTAATGAGGCGGGCATTAAATTTGGATCCACTGGTACATAAGTATGTAAACGGGCTTTATTTTGCTTAAGGCAAGGTTCTAAAGCTTCCATGGTGCGCAGTACTTGGTCTTCACGTAATTGGCATAGTGCTGCCACTACCATAGAAGATTTTTTTGCTGCCATTTGTTCGGCAATGGTATGCACAATATCAAAATCATGTTGACCGGCAGCAGGGAAACCGGCTTCTAAAATATCGATGCCTAATTCATCGGCGTAGTGTGCATATTTTATATTGTCTTCAAAAGACATACCGGCACCAGGCGATTGTTGGCCGTCGCGCAGCGTAGTATCGAAAATATATATTTTTTGTTTTTTGCTCATGCCACTTTTTCCTCTGCTATTTTTAAGCTTGGCACAAAAGTTAATCCATGCTGATATTCGGGAGCCTCGCCACGAACCACCTGATGATAACGCATTTTAAATTTTTCTGTTAGGGGGCCAATATCGTTTTTTCCAATCTTGCGATCGTTTAATGAACGAATTGCAGTCACTTCAACCGCAGTACCGCAAAAGAACGCTTCATCGGCATTGAACACCTCTTCCGGTTTAAAGCGCCTTTGTTCAACTGTGATACCAAATTCTTTAGCAATTTGAATAACGGTATCACGGGTAATGCCTTTTAAAATAGTCCCAGCAGGTGTGGTGCTGATTTTACCGTCTTTAACAATAAAAATATTTTCCGCACTGCCTTCGGCCACATAACCATCAGCATCTAATAATAAGGCTTCATGATAATGGGTATTACGCAGTGCCAATCCTGCCAATATGCTATTAACATAATGACCACTAATTTTTGCATCGGCAATGGTTGATTTAGGGTGGATGCGAATATAATCGCTAATCACAATATCCACCGCTTTTACCGGTAAATAATCACCCCATGGCCAAACCGCAATAATCGTTTCAACCGGTAATTCATCAGTGGGCACCACTTTCATGCTGCCATAGCCGTAATAAACTAATGGTCGAATATAACTTTCTTCAAGCTTATTTTTTTGGATGGTATAAATAATTGCCTGACAAATTTGTGCTTGGCTATAAGGAATTTGCATGCCTAACTGCTTGGCAGAATAAAACAAACGTTCAATATGTTCTTTTAATTTAAACACTGCCGGACCATTATCAGTTTTATAAACTCGAATGCCTTCAAACACCGCCGAACCATAATGCATAGCATGACTTAATACATGCGTATTTGCTTGATCCCAGGCGACCATATTACCGTTTTGCCAAATAAATTCTGTTGCTTGCATAGTCGTTTTAACCTGTGGTTGGTGATTTGATGCTTATTTTAACAAATACGACTTGATAAATGCTTGCGTATTTTCTTTATTTTGGCGGATTATTGGAGAATTATGCTAATAATTATGAAAAATATAGCATATTCTGCTATAACTACTCCGACAGAAGCAATTAAGGCGATATTACAGTGGATCAAATTGATAAGCGTATTCTGCAGATTCTGCAAGACGATGGCCAGACCACCAATCAGGAATTGGCGGATAAAGTCGCTTTATCGCCATCACCTTGTTCACGCCGCGTAAAACTATTGGAAGATGAGGGCTATATCGATAAATATGTAGCGCTACTTAATCCAGAAAAACTCGACCTGCAGCTAACGGTGATGGTCTCGGTAGGATTAAGTAATCATAACCGGGAAAACATGGCTGATTTTGAAAGCAAGATTCAAACAATTCCAGAGGTGATTGAGTGCGCCTTATTAACTGGCCAGTCTGCTGATTATTTATTAAAAGTAATTGTGCCGAATATGCAGGAATTCCAGAAGTTTTTACTCGATAAATTAACTGCAATTAAAAGTGTGAGTAACATACATTCCAGTTTTGTG
>JAHZKQ010000023.1 GCA_022600315.1 Gammaproteobacteria bacterium | reverse complement strand
CTGAAGAATAACAAGCTCATTGGTTACGTATTTCATGAACCTTTTATTATTACGCAAACAAAAGAAGGTCGGAAAATAAAATTATTAGTTTATAAATCAGGCTTAGGCTGCTTACAAAGAAAATACATTGACACTGGTATTGTCCCTTTTTTGGTTAGAAGATACTTAATTAAAATTCAATTAGAAAACCCCACGCTACCCTGCTATGCTTTATTTCGAGCCTCTTATGCACAGGCGTATGTGGCTTTTGCACAAGACAACGAGGATTTTTTCCCGAATGTTGATCCAGAAAAAGAAATATCCGCTAAAGGTCAGGAATTATTAAGACTAATAATTGATGCTGATTCAAAACTTCGATTATACGATACCAAACCAGAAGCAAGACCTAAAGCACTTGCAGCACTTAAACTCCAATCATCTATTGCAGATCCAAAATTTGGAGAAAAGCCGCCACTTGTTGCTGCTGGTTTAATTATTAAGGAAGAAAAAGTTCCTAATAGCATGGATTTTTTAAGTCGTATGGCAAAATCTGACGCCAAAAAAACTTTTCAAAGAGCTATTGATTTATTCACAATTATTATCTATGACCAACATGGCGCCAGAGTTGAATTTGCTTATAAGAATGGCCAAGCAATTTCTTGTATATATCCGCTTAGCGAAGCCACACTGTCCAGCATGAGAACTCGAAAAGAAATAAACAACGCCACGCAAACTAATCAAACTCAACCTAAGAAAAAAGACCGCCTAGAAATAATACTAGAGCATACAATGCAAATAATTAATTTTAATGAAATTAAAAGTATGCAAGATAATGCTGCACTCAAAGTAACAGCAGAAGACAGTACTTCCGGAATTTATGAAAAATTATATATAATTGTTAAAGATAAAAAAGAATTTCAAGAAAAAGTCTTCCCTTTATTTAAAAAACAAGCCAAACCTTCAGAAAATGATAACGAAGCATCAGCTTGCCCGGGACCTAGACCTAGACCAAACTAAATTTAAGGAGGCAATAAATGCGAACCATCATAATGAGTCCATTATTCCAGCGACACACCGCTCGAAGATTGCAACAGATGTTACCCAGCAGCAGAAAATTTTCAATAAGCAAAGATGATATATCTGACCCTTTTGTAAAGGCTAAAAATACTTCTGATCTTTTGATTCTCTCTGCAAAATACAATAGTGCCAAAGACTTCATAGACGCCATTAATGCCACAGATGTTAACACAAAATATAGCAACTTATATGTAGATGGCGATAGTGCTGCACACTTTGCTGCTAGACGTGGTGATATGTATAAATTCTCCTTGCTTATAAGTCGAGACCCAGGTGTAATTACATATACCAATAAGAATCGGCAAACTCCATTATATGACGCTGCCTCTGCCGGACATATTGGAATTATTGATGCAATTCGATTAATGTATCCTGAGAATCATCCACTAGTTTATCAAGCAACAAATACGGTTGCCTATCTTACCGGGTCTACCACTGGTAAAGTTTTTCAGATGACTCCTTTAATGGCTGCAATTCGCTATGGCCATACTCGGACTGCAACTAAGTTAATGAATAATTTTAATGCCAGTGTATTACTTAATACTAATGATATTTTAAAGTTTTGTTTAATTACCAATAACTCTGCCATACTAAGACAGGTACTTGACAGACTTGATATAGAAATTATCCAGATTCTAAAAGAAATTCTAGAAAAGTCAACTGGTGAAAAACTTCATTATGATGATAACAATGAAAAGCTTGTTCAGAAAGAAAACCTAATCGAGCCTAATCTATTGACTCACAGTAAAATTCCTACTTATATTCTTCAAAAAGATAAATCTCAACCTATCACTAAATGCGAGTTCTTTAACCTTGAGCAATGGATTGAAATAATAGCGGATCTATACCTTAAATTTTTTGCAAGAATAAAAGAAAACCTCACTCCTGATGACCGTAAAACTTTCTTGCGTGAACATATTGTTGAGACTTATAATACTCGTCATTTTAATGGATTAAAAAGGATAAAAAGTCAGATAGTTGTTGAGATATTATCGCAAATAGACCACAACGACGATAATTTATTTCATGTAGCTGGGCGTCATTCAAATACTGAATGCATTCGAGTCATTACCGAATATATACGTAAAAACATCCGAAAATCAACTGTCAAAAAGGCTCCTTGCTTGCTGCCTAATTTTCTAGTGTCGTCTGGAAATACTGACCGACATGAACGCACGCCTATTCATGAACTTTGCCTGCGCCAAGATACCCATTCTTCACTGCATTCATTATTAAGCTTTGGTTTTGATGATGCGACTCACAGTCGTCTTGGTGGCCGCATCCCACTGGATTACGCCCAACACCATGCTAACGTAGCCGATAGACAAGCTGAAAAACAGAGTCAAAGCTTAACCGCCGAGCAAGATTATACTGCCAATCTTAGACGCTTAAGGAAGCACTATAAAGAAAATTATTCTGTATTTAAGCGGCGTCTGGAAGCAATAAGAGAATTAAAAAAAGGCATCAATCAAGATAGTCAAACTTACTCTAACGAACTGGATGAGCGACTATTTACCGACAAAACTTCAGATAATCTTGGGCTATCCCTGGAAGACTTTATTGCAGAAATTCAATCTCGTTTAAAAATTCCTGACAATAAAATACTTTTAAAACGCGCCCTACTTGCCGCTAGGTCCGGCAACATTGATGACTTTAGAGCCCATGCTAATGAGATGCTAAGAAAAAGCAAAAAAGATGTAACTGTTACCCTTGGGCATGGCATTGGCATCCTGCATTTAGCAGCAAGATTAAACCTAGAAGATCTAATTCACGCTATCCGTCAACTCATTGTCACTCAAACCGAAAGGCATCGAGAAGCCGATCAAATATGCACAGGAGAAAAACTTGATTATGATAGAGTAATTGATTATCCCGCTTATTCATTAAAGGGTGGATTAATAACCAAAGGGCCAACTAAAGGTGTAACCGCACTTTTTGAAGCTTGTTATTACGGTTCTGTAGAATCAGTCAAAGCCCTATTACAGTACAATGCAAGCATCAAGCTAGTTAAAGAGAGCCACCTTGCTCCGATTATAATAGCCGCATGGGGTGGTCATGGTGAAATCCTGTTAATGCTTATTAAGCATGCCATTAAAGCTAGAGAAAATCATGAGTTATCTGATGAGGATTTTTATAAATTTATTAATACCAAAAACAATAATAATGAATCAGCTTTATATTGGGTGACTTATAATCTTTGCCTATTATCTGCAGAAGATGCACGTCTTAAATCTTACTCGAAACTATTAGCTGCATTTCACTTATTATTAGATCAAGGCGCCGATCCAAATATTACCACCAAACGCGATAACCGCACTGCTATGCATTTAGCCGCCATTGCTGGAGATAACGAGATAGGTCAGATATTAATAAATAGTGGTGGTACTTCACTAGAAATTCAATCAGGCGTAACCGGCATGACACCTTTACATAATGCTGCTGCAAATGGTCACGCAGGATTTACTAAATTATTAATTAAGAATAAAGCAGATATTTTTGCCAGAAACTTTGAAGGCAAACTGCCCATTACCATGGCCGAAGCTACCAAAATTCAACAAATGCTAGCTAGAGCGATGTGGCTTAGAAGTGCCGGTAGCTATCGATTTTTTGGCAAAACTTTTGATTATAACAAGTCTATTGCG
>JAHZKQ010000022.1 GCA_022600315.1 Gammaproteobacteria bacterium | reverse complement strand
TATTCAATATTTTTCATGCATAGCCTGATTAAAAAAATTGACTTAAGGGTTTCTGATATCGATAATTAGTCGCTAGATAGGTGTCACCCATGTCTCCGAACACCTGTTACCTATGTCTCCGGTCTATACATCTTATGGGGGGAAGGAGACCTTTCGTTAATTATTTTTCTACGTATCACGCTCAATAGTTCCTGTACTTATCGAGTACGCAACTTAAAAAATTGTTAACGCATCACCTGGTCCTTACCGCAGTGGCCATCTCCTCACTCTGCAGCGCCTGCATTAAACCTTTCGCTTTCGTTAACGTCTCTTCGTATTCGGCTTGTGGGTCAGAGTCCGCCACAACTGCACCGCCCACATGAAAGCTTAAGGCTTTATTTTTAAGCACGAAACTACGAATTAAAATCGAGCTATCAACATAATCGTTAAAGCCAAATGCCGCCACGCTGCCGCAATACGGCCCACGCCGCACAGTTTCAATTTCCTCGATAATTTGCATGGCACGAATTTTTGGTGCGCCGGTAATTGAACCACCTGGAAATGCCGCTTGCAATAAATCCACGACATCACAATCGGCACGTAACTTACCGACCACACTCGACACCAAATGATGCACATTAGAATAAGTTTCCAACCCACATAAACTTGGCACTCTAACCGAAAAATCTTCACAAACTTTTGATAAATCATTTCGCATTAAATCTACAATCATCGCATTTTCGGCGCGATCTTTTTCACTCATTAGTAATTCGGTTTTTAATTGTTGATCTTGCCAAGGTGTTTCCCCTCGTCCACGCGTACCCTTAATAGGTCGCGTTTCTATTAAGCCTTGGCATGATTGCAAAAACCGTTCCGGTGATGCTGATAAAATAACGCTATCATTAAAATTTAAAAATGCCGCAAACGGTGCTGGGTTAGTTTCCCTAAGGCGCGAATACAATTCCCACGGCGTTAATTCTACTGGGAAAGAAGCTTTAAAACGCTGCGCTAAATTCACTTCAAACACATCACCTGCATAGATATAATCGATTGCGCGCTTAACTGCCGCGCAATAATTTGATTTGCTAAAATTACTTTGCATATTGATCGGCATAGTTAATGGAGTGAACGCTTGTGGTTGAATTAATTTTAATTGTTGTTGCAACCACTGAGTACGAGATTTTGCTCTAGCACAACGCGTCGCTAAAGTTTTTGCCGGATAACCGCTAGCAATAATCCAGGCACGTTTTTTAAGATGATCAAAACTCATAACTAAATCATAACTTGCCAAACATAAATCAGGAAACTGCAATTCATTATGTGTCGCCACTGGTAAACGCTCTAAACGCCGCGCAAAATCATAACTAATAAAGCCCATCACCCCACCGATAAAAGGCGGCAATGCTTCATTAATTGGCAAAGAGTAATGTTGCAATTGCTCGCGCAACCATTGTAAAGGCTTTGCCAAGTGCTGCGCGGCCTCAAGCCTAAAATTAGCAAAGGGATCAATGCCAATAGCACTGTAACGCCCCAATACTGCTGAGGTTAATGCACTGTCTAAAAACACTGAACCGGGTAATGCAGCAAAGCCCGCGAAATAATCGCTAGGCTTAACATAGTCAATTTCAGTTACTAAGGGTAAGTCAAACACCTGCGTCGGCCGTTATGAATACGGCCGACATTCTAATCGAAACAAATAAAAGTTAATAGCTGGTAACGATAACTACCGTCCCCACTCTGACAAAGTTCTGATGCAACCATTTTGCGGCATGCGGTTTTAAGCGTACACAACCATGGCTGGCATTATGCATCGGCACATCAGGCGAACCATGTAAGGCAAAACCACCCCGGAAAAACATGCAATACGGCATTGGCGCACCGCCACGACCCAATGGAAACTTACTGGATTTACAATACTTTGAACCCTTACGATAGACCTTAAAGACACCGCGCGGGGTACGACAAGCTCGGCCAACATCGGCACAATAAGCTTTACCACCCGAGGCACGACCGGTGCGCACCAATTGCCCATCCTCATTGTAAGCACCCCAAGCCAAATTACGTGGACTAACGATCAATACCCGCACACCCTGCGCTTCACGCTGATTGGGAAACACTTGAGTATGATGCGGGATCTTACGCTTGGCCTTGCGCAAACGCTTAGATTTCTTGTTGGTATTGGCCGCCCATTGATTTATCACCGGGCGCGTGGAAAATTTAGAATTGAATGATTGTGATCGAGCCTCTGCGGCAGCTGGTGTTAACCAAATCACCGCCATCAGCGCAATCGCTACTGCCATTATCGTCTTCATGGGACCCTCCTCTTAGCTGTCATCCGCGCCAACTAAAGGCCTGTCCGTCCCTTGAAGTCCGTTTTCAAATCTCCTAACACTTCCAATTTATGGAGTAACTATAGGATATATCTTGGTAAATTCAAGTTGTAAGGGCTTGATAGGAAAGGTCATTTTTTCCCAGGGCGGTAATCACTTCGCCCCCACTCTAAACCTCAAATTCAGGTATTAACAACGTCTGAGTAACCCCATTTTTCGAGAAGGTGCCCCATCATACTATCAAACGCCGCGTGATGCTCAGCCTTAAAATGCTCCACCCAGGAGCCAATTTGGCCTTTACGAAAAGTGCTGGAAGCACCAAATAAATTAGCAACCACATGATCAGTGGCTTTTTTACTTAAATCTAATCCAAGAAAATCTGCCATTTTTTTAATCGTTTCTCTTTGCAGCTCATCATCCCCTCCTCCTTTAGCGCCGACTAGATCTTCAAACTTACAAACCAATGAATTGGGTCGCTCTGCATAGTATGAAGCCAAATCATACTCAGTAAGAATCTGGCTGTAAGGAAAAGGTAATTTGTGCTGAATCGTCAGCATAAGTTTTTCATCAAAGCTTGATTGATTCCATAACTTCAACTCATCCTCATGTAAAATACAAGGCTGATATAAAAAAGGCTTCCCTGGTTGATGACCAGAATGTTTCCATATATCCGTTCTCCAATAAACACCTGACACACAAACATCTCTTGGGTCTCTAACCATCACAATGACTTTTACTTCTGGATTTTGGTCAACATACTTCAACGCAGATAAATACACTAAATGCTCTACCCTGTAATGGGGGTGATCCATCAAACCCATCGCCCTTGAAAGAAAATTTGTTCCTGCTTTTCTAATTGTTAAACAAACACACTCACTGACTCCCAAACTTGAAGCCGTATCAGTCACTGTCGAATGAATACTACCAATAATAGTCTGAATTTTATTAAATACACCCATAACTCCCTCCTGTCTTCTTGACTCAAATGGGCCGTCATCCAATTGACGCAACTACCAGTCATCTTATGACTAATGTGCTAGTGATAAGTGAGCTGACCCATAAGCCGGGTTCTGTTCAAAGCAACCATCTATCTGGGACGATCGTCACCGACCGCCTCAAGCAGCCTACCCGAATCCCAAACGCGGGCCGCGCTGTGCACATACATGCATGGATTCCTATTTGGCCTTGCTCCGAGTGGGGTTTACCGTGCCACGAATGTTACCACCCGCGCGGTGAGCTCTTACCTCACCCTTTCACCCTTACCTCGCAATGCGAGGCGGTTTGCTTTCTGTTGCACTGGCCGTGGGCTTGCGCCCCCCAGGCGTTACCTGGCACTCTGCCCGATGGAGCCCGGACTTTCCTCTGCAACCTTAAAAAGATTACAGCGATTGCTTGTGTCAGCTCAGGCGGTATTATACGGATTATTGATGGTTTGGCTAGGGGCCAGCGGCGGCATCTGGTCTCGGTTGAACTTGAGGCCGTATTTCCTCTGGTGGTGGATTAACAAAAAATGCTACTCTAGAGCGGCGAAGATAACTTTTGAGTCCAGTATTATCTGCCCTTGTAAGCGTGTTTTCTAATTGTTCTTTTACGTCTTGCACATCCCTTTCGCTAATCACTGGTTTAGCATCTAATTTACTTAATTTTTCCTCTACAGCATCAACCGTTTCTTTATCATGTTCCCACAGCTCATACTTTGCCTTATTCAAATATTTGTGAATAAAACGACAGATTTTGTTATACCACTTATTATATTCTGTTTTAAATTCAGTTAATTTCCTTTTTAGCTCCTGTCTTTTTTGGAAAAGATGCAAAGACTTAATAGACTGCAGTGATCTCAATTGGATGGTTAATTTACGATGCTGCGCCTGATCAACTAAACACTCCTTCTCTATTTCCAAAGCATCCTGGCGTTTTTCAACGGCCTCACTAAAACTCTCTGCAATTCTAGGCTCTGCACTCAACGTCGGCAGAAATGAACCAAACCACCCTAACAGCGCTGCACCCTTTTCCATAG
>JAHZKQ010000218.1 GCA_022600315.1 Gammaproteobacteria bacterium | reverse complement strand
TGGTCCGGTTGAAACGCTATGCGCGATGATTAATAACTGGGATATCAGCGAGCAGATGCAAGTGCCAGAAGAAGTCATTCAATTTTTATCTCAGCAAGGTTTTTTTAGTTTAATTATCCCTAAAAAATATGGTGGCAAAGAATTTTCTGCACTTGGGCATTCACAAGTCATTATTAAAATTTCCAGTGTGTCAACCGCAGTAGCTACGGTAGTGGCGGTACCGAATTCTTTGGGTCCGGCAGAATTATTATTGCATTATGGCACTGAAACCCAAAAAGATTATTATTTGCCGCGGCTTGCCAAAGGCGAAGAAATTCCATGTTTTGCCTTAACCTCGCCATTAGCCGGTTCCGATGCTGGGGGGATTAGCGATCATGGTGTGGTTTGTGAAGCTGAATTTGACGGCAAAAAACAACTTTGCATTCGGTTAAATTTTAATAAACGCTATATTACCTTAGCACCAATTGCGACTCTGATAGGTTTGGCTTTTAAACTCTATGATCCGGAACATTTATTGGGTGAAGAACTCGAATGCGGTATTACTTGCGCGTTAATTCCGACTGATACTGCTGGAGTTGAAGCTGGGCGTCGTCATTATCCATTACATTCGGCGTTTCCAAACGGACCGGTTAAAGGCGAAGACGTTTTAATTCCTTTAGAGTGGGTGATCGGTGGTTGTGAGCAAGTTGGTCACGGCTGGCGAATGCTAATGGAATGTTTAGCGGCAGGAAGAGGTATCTCGTTACCATCGATGACAGGTGGTGCGGCTAAGTTTAATGCATTGGCCAGTGGCGCGTATGCGCGGATTCGGCGTCAATTTAATACCTATATTGGCCAGTTTGGTGGTATTCAAGAAGTTTTAGCCAGTATGCTTGCTAATGCTTATATGCTCGATGCATTGCGAGTTTTTACCGCAAGCAATCTAGATCGTGGTGAAAAATCGGCGGTAGCCGCTGCGATCACCAAATGTCATGCCACCGAACTTGCGCGCCAGGTTGGGGTGGCGGCAATGGATGTGCATGGTGGTAAAGGGATTTGTATGGGGCCAAATAATTATTTAGCTCAAGCTTATTTTGAGATACCGATTGGGATTACGGTTGAGGGCGCAAATATTTTAACCCGTTCGATGATGATTTTCGGCCAAGGCGCGATTCGCTGCCATCCATTTATTTTAACTGAAATGCAAGCGGCGGCAGATCCAGATAAAGCTGCAGGCCTAAAAACTTTTAGTGAAATTTTCTTAAAACATATGGCGGCAATGACAACTAACAAGGCGCGAGCTTTTGTATTGGCAATAACGGACGGCTATTTTAGTAAAGCGCCGATGGGGCCGTTACGGCGTTATTACCAGCAATTTACTCGGTTTTCAGCGGCTTTAGCTTTTGCAACTGATATTGCCTTAGTGACTTTAGGTGGTGGTTTAAAACGTAGTGAAGAACTATCTGCCAGGCTCGGCGATATACTAAGCCTATTATATATAGGTTCAGCGGTGTTACGCTATTACCAAGCTGGCGATGGTGGGGATACCATTACCGAGGAGTTACCGATCGTTGAGTATTGCTGTCAAACGCTTTGTTACCGAATGGAATTGGCATTGGATAATTTTATTAGCAATTTACCGAATCGATTTATTGCCATGAGTTTGCGGATGGTTGTCATGCCGCGTGGCCGACATCTGCGTTTACCAAAAGATAAAATTGCTCGTCAAGTAGCGCGCCTTGGTATGGTGCCAAATCGATTTCGCAAACATTTGGCGCATAGTATGTATCAGCAGCGTGAACATAGCATGTTAGCAAAACTAGAATATGTATTAGCTAAAGCGATTACCATTGAGCCAATTGAAGCAAAAATTGTAAAAGCTAAGCGTGAAGCAAAAATTGTTGGTAAAACTTTAATGGAATTAATTACCGCGGCCGAACAAGCTGAAATTATCAGTCAAACGGAAGCAAAAGCATTAACCGAATTTGATGTGCTAAGGATGGAGATTATTGATGTGGATGATTTTGATCCGAGTTATTTTTCTGCTTAAAATAACCATGTAAGGGTAAGGGATGGAACCGGTCTGGTTAAAACAATATATGCAAGATGTGCCGGCTGATATCGAGTTAGCGGCAGATGCATCGCTGCTGGATTTAATCGAAAAAAGTCTAATAAAATACGCCGATCGAGTAGCCTATATTAATTATGGCAGTAAATTGACTTATGCTAATCTTGATCGACTCAGCCGTCAATTTGCAAATTTTTTACGTTATGAGCTTAAATTAAAGCCGGGTTCTCATATTGCTTTAATGTTGCCAAATATTTTTCAATATCCGGTAGCAATGTTAGGAGTGCTGCGTGCCGGTATGATTGTGATTAATGTTAATCCCTTATATACCGCGCATGAGTTGGCAGATTTATTTGCCGAAACCAGCGCCGAAGTAGTGGTGGCTTTTGCGCACTGTGCAAATACTTTAGAAAAAGCCTTGCCGCAGTCGCATATTAAACATGTTATTTTAACTCAAATTGGCGACTTAATGGCTTGGCCTAAATCCAGCCTTTTTAATTTTACCGCCAAATATGTAAAGCGCTTAGTGCCGGATTATCATTTACCGCAGGCCATTTCTTTTAATAGTGTATTTAGCAAGGGCGAAAAATATCAGTATCAATCGGCCATGGTCACAGCCAACGATATGGCATTTTTACAATATACGGGTGGCACGACGGGGCAACCTAAAGGGGCGATGTTAAGCCAGCGAAATTTGGCGGCAAATATTATGCAATGTTTAACTTGGGTGACGTCAGTAATTGAGCCTGATGGGGAAATGGCATTGGGGGCTTTGCCTCTTTATCATATTTTTGCTTTGACCGTATCGTTAGTATTTTTAACCACTGGCACTACGGTATTACTAATTACCGACCCACGCGATATGCAGACATTTTTGCGTGCCTTGAAATCCATGCCTTTAAATATTTATGTGGGGATTAATACCTTATTTAACGGGCTAATGAATCAAGAAAAATTTAAAAACTTGGATTTTAGTCAATTAAAATTAGTCTTAGCAGGCGGTATGCCGTTACAGGCTGATGTTGCCGAACGTTGGCATCGGTTAACGGCTGTGCCAATTACTGAGGGTTACGGGCTTACCGAAGCCAGCCCAGTAGTTGCTTTAAATCCACTTAACCTTGAGATTTTTAATGGCAGTATTGGTTTGCCATTGCCTTCAACCATGGTTTCAATTCGTAATGATGCGGGTGAAGAAGTGGCAATCGGTGAAGCAGGGGAGCTTTGGATTAAAGGGCCACAAGTAATGCAAGGTTATTGGCAACGAGAAGAGGAAACTCGAGAGGTTATACAAGATGGCTGGCTGCGTAGCGGTGATATGGCGCGAATTGATCAGCAAGGTTTTATTTACATCGTTGATCGTAAAAAAGATATGATTTTGGTATCAGGTTTTAATGTTTACCCAAATGAAATTGAAGATAATATTATGCGTATGCCGGCAGTTAAAGAAGTTGCTGTTGTCGGCCTGCCCAGTGAGAAGACGGGTGAGATGGTGGTGGCAGTAGTAGTAAAAAAGGCTGAAAATTTATCGGCAGAGATTATTATGCAGCATTGTCGAGACTGTTTAACTGGTTATAAAGTGCCAAAGCGCGTGGTATTTCTCGGTGAATTGCCGAAAAATAATGTTGGTAAAGTATTGCGCCGTGAGTTGCGTCAACAATTATTGGCAATGCCGGCATGAAATTAGTTAGGATTTATTGCTTAGGTGGCTTATTTTTAATGGCAATGCTGTTTGTTTCGGTAGTAGAAGCGGCTAAAACAGCACATACTCCAGGTGAGATACAGCATAAAAATATATTAGACAAAACACCAAATACTTTTAAATCTCCAGTCAAGCCTAGCGACATTCAGTTAAAAAAGCATCATCATAATCGGCATGTGTTAAGTAAAAAATCTCAAGATCGCTCACAAACTAAAAAGCCCAATTTTAAAATTGATTTTGCCGGCTATGCGCAAGAAGATTATTTGCTTTGGGCGGGCGTGCCAAGTTTAACGCCGCATCTTAATTGGCGCAGTACGAATTATTATTTTGATGTAGAGTTTCTACGTAACTGGCAGTTTATCTTTGAATACGAGCTATATGATAAAAATGTGCAATTCGCCGCTTTATCTTTTGATGGTATTCCGCATACCGAGATTACCGTTGGGCAACAATTCATTTTGTTTGGTTTGGAAAACAACAGTTCTACGACAGCGATTACTTTTATGGAGTTTGGTTTACCAGATTCAGCATTTGCTACGCCTTATGCCAATGGCGTTAGCGCCATGTTTAATTTTAAACCGGTGATGCTATACGGTAGTTTTTTTGCTGCGCCATTAACAAATTCTCAAGTCGTGGGTCATCAGCCTTTGGGTGAAACGGCGGAGTTGGCGTGGATTCCATTTAATCATAATCATCGGGTTTTACAATTTAGCGCATCCTATTGGCATCAAGGTACTGATGCTGCAGATAGCGCGGAATTTAGTACTATTCCAGAATTATTGATGCGTAATAATGCAAGCTTTATTGATACGGGTGGTATCGATGATGTTAATGCTTATAATGTGATTGATCTGACTAGCGCGTGGGTACGCGGACCGTTTACTGCACAAGCTGAATATTTACAAGCTTGGGTTCAGCGTAATTTAAATTTAAGCACCTTAAGTTATAAGGGGTTTTATGTATCAGCCAGTTATTTTCTAACCGGCGAGTCACGCGATTATAGTTCACATGAGCTGGGTTTTGCAGGAATTAGTGCAATCAGGCACCGTTATTGTGGTGCATGGCAATTGGCTTTGCGCTACAGTCAACTGAATTTGATAAGTGGTGATACGCAAGGTGGTCGCGAACGTGATATTACAGTGGGATTGAATTGGTTTTTTAATAAATATTTTGAAATGTTATTTAATTATGTGCATATGCATACCGACCCTTCAGCTGATGGTTTAAACCAGACAGGTAATTTATATGGTATTCGTTTACAGTTATCATTAGAATCTTAGCCACTTATTTGTCTATGATGATTTTTTTTAAAAGTTTTATTATCT
>JAHZKQ010000217.1 GCA_022600315.1 Gammaproteobacteria bacterium | reverse complement strand
TTAAAAAAACTATAAATAAGCTTAACCAATAAACCGGCATTAGACGTAAAAATCGCCGCTTGTAGAAGCGAGTAATTTGAATAGTCTGCGTTTTTTTAAATTCCAATAGCAATATCTTGCCAATCAAATAGCCGCTAATCACAAAAAATATATTAACTCCCAAAATACTACCATTCATCAAATATTGCAGCATCGGCGGCAACTCGAGAAGAAAGGATTTTTTGTCAGGATAAAAAAACTGCAGCCACATCACCAAATGGCCGATCATTAGAGTGATCACTGATAATGCCCGCACTCCATCAATAATTCCTATGTTATCAATTGGGCGGAAAAACAACCGTCGAAGGTTTTTTCGAAGTGAAAAAGCAGGCGCATAACGCTTAGTAAAATTTAAGAACCAATCCATGGCACTAAAACTCAAGTTTAAAGTAAAATAGTAAGTTGTTTGACGCCGCCGGTCAAATAAAATTTTTCATTAGCTCCCACCCACCCTCATCTCTTCAATGAGTATTGAACCAGTGTGAATACTGCTACGAGCATCAACGTCGTCACCAACGGCAATGATATTTTTATAGAGATTATTGAGGTTACCAGCAATTGTAATTTCTTCTACTGGGTATTGGACTTCACCATTCTCCACCCATAAGCCTACCGCCGCGCGAGAATAATTGCCGTTAATAATATTAACTCCTTGCCCCAACATTTCAACCACAATTAAACCGGTATGCATTTTTTTAACTAAATCAGCAAAACTATTTTTGCCGTGTGAAACTTTTAAATTAAATACCCCGCCAGCATTACCCGTGGTTTTTAAACCCAATTTACGCGCCGAATAACTACCCATGATATAGCTCTTAAAAATACCATTTTCAATATAAGCCAATTCACGGGTTTTAACGCCTTCATCATCATAAGGCGCACTATTCATGCCACCTTTAATATGCGGGTGCTGAGTTAAACTAATATGGACTGGTAGAATTTGTTGATCCAATTTACCACATAGCAATGACATCTCTCGATAGATACTTGATCCACTTATTGCCGCCACTAAACTACGCCAAAAACTTTTTGCCATCCGCGGCGTCATTAATACCGGACAATTACGAGTGGATAATTTACGTGCATCTAAACGCTGCAAAGTATAGCTTGCCGCACGCTTTGCAACAGCATTAAACTCTTCTAGCTCTGATGCCTTACAGGCTGAAGTATAAGCATAATCGCGTTGCATGCCAGAACCAGTTTCGGCTAATAAATAGCACGTTAAGCTCTGCGAACTTTCCGGATAAGAACCCATAAAACCCAATGAGTTAGCATAGACCTCAAAGGAATCATAATTACTTAATACGATCCCTTCTGACTGAGTTAAACGCGAATCTAAACTTAACGCATAACGTTCAATTTCAATGGTTTTTTCAATGGCTTCACGTGGAGTAATCTGCCAAGGGTGATAGAGCTCTAATTCCGGATAAGTAAATGCCAACTCGTCTTTATCGGCTAATCCCGCATAAGCATCTGCCTCAGCATAGCGCGCAATCGCACACGCTTTAGCAACCGTGGCATGAATGGCAGTTTGACTTAAATCAGTGGTACTAGCACTACCAGTGCGCTGCTTTGAATAAACCGTAACGGTAAGATCTTTAGATTGCTCATGCTCCAAGCTTTCTACGTCGCCTGATCGTGCAGTAACACTAAAACCACGATCATAACCAATAGTTACTTCAGCTGCATCGGCTTCCTGCATAGCCAACTTTAAAACCTGCTCGGCGGTTTGATTTAACTCAGCTTGCGGAAAAGGATGACTCACTTGTTAAAAAACCTTAATTAATGCGCTCCGGTACGAGAACTTTTTGATTTACGTTTACGCGTCCTGGTTTGCAAAGTTTTTTTCTTAGCCAATGCGTCTGGCATAGACGTTAATGCAATTCCCAGCACTTGATCGATCCATTTTACTGGAATAATATTTAAATTCTCGGTGACGTTATCCGGAATCTCTTTCAAGTCACGTTTATTTTCTTCCGGAATAATGACATCTTTAATACCGCCGCGTAAAGCCGCCAGTAGTTTTTCTTTTAAACCACCAATTGGCAATACTTCACCACGCAAGGTAATTTCACCGGTCATAGCAACATCACAACGCACTGGAATTTGAGTAATCGCAGAAACCAAAGCGGTGCACATACCCACCCCAGCGCTTGGACCATCTTTAGGTGTAGCGCCTTCAGGCACGTGAATATGAAAATCATGCGTTTGAAAATAATCTTCATCAACACCTAATATATTCGAACGGCTACGCACCACAGTCGTTGCAGCATGAATGGATTCTTGCATGACATCACCCAAGCGGCCGGTATGCAAAAACTTGCCCTTACCTGGCATCACTTGCGTTTCAATTGTTAGTAATTCGCCACCCACTTCAGTCCAGGCTAAACCCGTCACTTGTCCGACTTGATCTTTTTCTTCAGCCAAACCAAATCGATAGCGCTTAACACCTAAATATTTTTCTAAGTTGCGGCAAGTGACATGAATTTGCTTAGCGACTTTTTTAGCGGCTTTCTTAGTTTTGGATTTCTTGGCTGTTTTTGATTTTGTTTTAGTTGTTAATTCACGCACCACCTTGCGACAAATTTTCGAGACATCACGCTCTAAACTCCGCACACCCGCCTCGCGCGTATAGCTGCGAATAATTTCATGAATCGCAGAATCTGCCATTTTAAACTCACTATCTTTAAGACCCGCACGCTCCATTTGTCGCGGAATTAAATATTTTTTGGCGATATTGAGTTTTTCATCTTCGGTATATCCTGCCAAACGAATAATTTCCATTCGATCCAATAATGGCACGGGAATATTTAATGAATTTGAAGTCGCGATAAACATCACATCAGTTAGATCGTAATCCACTTCAAGATAATGATCGCTGAAGGTATGATTTTGTTCAGGA
>JAHZKQ010000216.1 GCA_022600315.1 Gammaproteobacteria bacterium | reverse complement strand
ACTCGCAATCAATTTTATTTTGAAAATTTAGCGACGCTGCAAATGATTTTAACGGCGGCAGGTTTTGAGACGCGCATTGGCACGATGAGCGAGGAAATTACTCAAGCCACTACTTTCAAGTTAGATTCTGGCAAGGAAATTATCTTGGAGCCATTAATTCGTCAAGAAAATTGTGTTGGCGTGGAAGGTTTTTGCAGTGCAGCCATTATTTTAAATAATGATTTATCCGCGGGCGTGCCGGAGATTTTGCAAAATTTATCACAACGTATTATGCCCGCGACCGAATTAGGCTGGGCCAACCGATTAAAGTCGGATCATTTTCGGTTTTATGAGGTGGTGGTGCATGAATTTGCGAGTGAATTTGATTTGGATCCGTGGTTATTAATGCCGTATTTCGATCAGTGCCCGGAAGTGGATTTTATGCAGCAGGAAGGTCAACAATGTTTAGTTCAACGTGCCGAAGGATTATTAAAACGCGTGCAGCGTAAATACAATGAGTATGGCATTAAAGATGCGCCATTTGCAGTGGTTAAAGCCGATCAGGGCACATATGGTATGGCGGTGATGATGATCAAAGACCCACAAGAATTATTGGCTTTAAACCGCAAGCAACGCACGCGCATGTCCACCTTAAAAGGCGGTCAAGCAGTGACAAGAGCGATTATTCAAGAAGGGGTTTACAGTTTTGAAACCTTGGGAGAGGCGAATGTGGTGGCTGAACCGGTGGTATATTTATTTGGCCGGCATGTGGTAGGTGGTTTTTATCGGGTGCATAAAAATCGTGGTCCAGATGAAAATTTAAATGCGCCGGGCATGAACTTTGAACCCATGGCATTTGTGCAGGATTGTTTTTGTCCGCAAAAAAACCCTAACGCTAATCCGCAATTTTATTTATATGGTATTATTGCTAGACTTGCGATGCTAGCTGGAGCACGTGAGCTAGCTGAATTTAGTCAACAAGGAAGTTAACCCATGAAGCTTGGCATTATTATGGATTCGCTCTCTTATATTAACGCCACCAAAGATAGTACCTTGGCGATGTTAATCGAGTCTCAAGCCAGAGATTGGCAAAATTATTTTATGCAGTCCAGTGATATTTGGTTGCAAGATGGATTAATCTGGGGGCATATGCAACCGATTGAAGTTAATCTAGAGAATGAAATCTGGTATCAATTAGGTGAACCGGTGGAGCAACCCTTAGTGGAGCTTGATGCGATATTAATGCGTAAAGATCCGCCGTTTAATATGGACTATATTTATTTAACTTATTTATTAGAGCAGGCCGAAGCTAAAGGTGTATTGGTGTTGAATAAACCCAGCAGTTTGCGCGATGCGAATGAAAAACTATTTGCCACTTGGTTTCCGCAATGCTGCCCGAAAACTTTAGTTACTTCAGAGCAACATTTATTGGAAGAGTTTGTCTATAGTGAAGCAGAAGTAGTGGTTAAACCATTAGGCTCAATGGGTGGCGATTCAGTGTTTCGTTTAAGCGATGGCGATCCAAATTTGGCCGTGATTTTAGAAACCATGACCCGTCATGAAACCCGTTTAGTGATGGCGCAAGGTTTTATTCCCGAAATTGCACAAGGTGATAAACGCATTATTATGATTAATGGCGAGCCAATTCCTTATGCCTTGGCGCGCGTGCCAGCCGCCGGCGATTTTCGCGGGAATTTAGCTTCTGGTGCTGTGGCAGAAGGGCGAGAACTCACCGATCATGATCGTTGGATCTGTGAGCAAGTGGGGCCGACGTTACGTGATAAAGGTTTAATTTTTGTGGGGCTGGATGTGATTGGTGATTACTTAACGGAAATTAATGTTACCAGCCCAACAGGGGTGCGCGAGTTAGATAAAATATTTGGGATTAATATTTGCAGTCATTTAATGGATTATATTGCCGACCAAGTTCATGCCAAGCATTAATATTGCGGTAAGTTATTCCGCGCCTGAATTACAGGCAAAGGCTGAGCAGTTAGCCAATCAATTGCAACTGCCAATGCTTGCAGAACAAGCTTGTGATTTATTATTAATTTACACGGCCGAAGGTTTGCAATTAAAAAGCCAAACCGATAAAACCCTTGGCCCTGTATTTGTCGATTTTAATACGGGTAAGCTCGCGCATCGCGCGCAATACGGCGGCGGCGAATTAATTACTAAGGCCGTGGGTTTAAAGTCAAAGCCCTTAAGCATTTTAGATGCCACTGCTGGTTTAGGTGGCGATGCCTTTATTTTAGCGCAAAAAGCTGCCAAGGTTTTAATGTGTGAGCGTTCCCCGATTATTGCGGCTTTATTACATGATGGTTTAGCGCGCTTAGACAATAAAAACTTAAAATTAACATTAATGCCTGTTGATGCGATTGAATATTTAAATGCTTTACAGCCTGTTGATTATCCTGATGTGATTTATTGCGACCCCATGTATCCGGAGAAAAATAAATCTGCTTTGCCCCGCAAAGAAATGCGGATTTTGCGGCAAGTGGTGGGGGATGATTTAGATATCAAAGGATTATTAAACTTAGCCTTAACCCGCGCTAAAAAACGCGTGGTTTTAAAGCGCCCGCGCAAATCAACGGCCGCGATTGAACGTGAAGCGGATATTGTTTTTCGTGCCCCAAGTACGCGTTTTGATGTGTGGTTGGTGTAGGGTGTAAGTGTCTATCTTGATCCTGGCCCATTGGGGGTCGTTAATTCAACGGCGCTTCCTGCACCATCAGCCTGACTAGGATTTTGATTTGCTTTCCCCGCTTGACTTGTAAAGCTTGGTCGATGTCGTCCATATCTAGACGTAGGTTGTTTTTTAGCTTGTTTGACTTCACTTTGTGCTCGCCAACTATGCGAAGAGCCTGACTGCGCATTTTTCGTTTTTTCTTTGAAATTTGCCTGCCCTCCATGTGCTGCAGTATGCTGAGCTAAGTTTGCTGCTGTCAGTGATGAGCTAGGTGAAACTGGTGGGTGGCTGAGTAGTGGTGCTTTTGACCCTGGAGGTATGGGGGCAGCAGCGCTACCATCAATATTAGAGTGAAAGCTACCAGATTCAGAACCAGATTCAGAAGTCGATGGGCTCGTGTCAACGCTAGAGGCGTCATCATTTTCGTCGTCATCCTCCTCATCTTCGGGTTGTTCCATTTCAATTTCTTCGGCCGCTTCTTGTCTGGCTTCTTGTCTTTCTTCGATGT
>JAHZKQ010000215.1 GCA_022600315.1 Gammaproteobacteria bacterium | reverse complement strand
CCCCGGTCCACACCACCGAGAGCCCGGCGTCCTCCCAGTCCAGCCGGTAGACGGAAGCCGTATTTTAATGCGTTTTTTATCACCAAGCCTCGCCTATAAATATAGTAAAATAGAACCTTTTGGTGTTTTCATTATCCTTGCACTGCTTGCAACCAATATTTTAAGTCTTATATTAAGTCCACCTATCGTTGGCTCAATATACGTCATTAATAAATTGTTTCATATTGTTTAACGCTTTATATCCCGATAAAAGTTCTCATGTGAGCCAAATTTTAAAAGCGTTAAAATAAGCTCGCCTTCATTATAGGTATAACCTAATAAATATTGTTGCTTTAACATTTTAAATTGATGAACCCTTAAAAAATCTAAATCACCTTTTTTTTGAATACCTAATAAAGGATCTTTTATCAGTTTTTTAATTTCTTCATCAAGGCAGCATTTTTTTTGTTTAGGTAATTTTTTAATAGTCTTCTTAAATAAATTTGTTTGCTTAACTTTCAAATTCATAATCATCAACTAGTCCATTATCAAGTTCCGCTTTTGAAATTAAGATATCCACTATAAACTCATAAGGTAAATCCGGATTTTCTTCTGCAATCTTACCTATTTTTGCCCAATGTTCTATTTGACGCGCACCAGATCGAGACATCACTTCCCCAACTGTCTGTGCCTGTTTTACCAATACATCAGATAGTCTCACTGACTGAGCCATAAAATACTCCTGAAATATTTAAGATACTTAGATATTAACATATAGATTCATAAAAACGCAATTTGCGATTAATTGCGTTTTTATGCATTTTTAGACATTGGAAAATTATGCTTCCCGAGAAGCGCGCAACATCCAACCTGCTTTTTCATGTGCACTGACACGATCACTCAATAAATTAGCCGCTCCCTCATCATGAATTTCTTCTGCTAATTTTAAAGCGCGATTTAAGTCTTTAACCAACGTTTTATGATCATTTGCTAATTCACTGACCATCTGATTAGCACTCACACTCGAATCACTATCTTTAATGGTTTTTAAACGCTCAAAATCTTTAAACGTTGCAGGAGCCAGGTGGTCCATAATTCGAATTTGCTCGGCCACCGCATCTACCGCATCTGCAAGCTCCATATAATGCTCTTCAAATAATTGATGTAATGCTTTAAATTGCGGGCCTGTAACATGCCAATGATAATTTTGCGTTTTCAGATAAATGGCATACGTATCTGCCAAAAGCACTTCAAGTTGAGAAAGTAAATCGTCACGCATAATCAAAATCCTCTCAATATTGTATTAAGTTAAGCATAGCTTAATATAATCATTTTGAGTTATACGTACTCATTTTTTAACAATATCTTTAATTATTATTGGTAAGAATCGCTTCAAAGTTCCAAATGGCATATTTAATCTTACTTGTATCCACTGTCTTTGACATAACATCAAACCCTTTCAGTACAGAAAAATTAGTATTTAACCGTTGATTAAACGCATCAATTTTAGCAAACGTCCAACCGGTCGACCCTAAAAACTGAGGCTCGCCAGAAAAGGTGATGAAAACAGTCGCACCATTGATATCTGGATCCTCGCTAATCGGTGGGAGCTGTGACATAAGATAAGCATCATATGCTGCAGCTAAAACAGGATTAGCTAACGCTTGATAAGTAAACACATCATTAGCAGGAAAAGGATACGGTTTAGGTTGTACATTTGGGGTAAAACACGGAATAAGCGGTGGTCTTGGCGCATCCTTTGGAATGGGGTTACGGCTAAGATTTGCATCAATCACATTATAAGGAAATGTAGCAGCTTCACCGATACAATGAGCTGCACTATCTGCTGGAAAATAGCTATCAGGACCAGTTGATATCAATTTAGCCCCATTCTCAGCATTAATAGGCTCAACTAAATTATAATATTGCGGATAACCATAATCGAGCTTATCCGATCCATAAATCGTTCTATCACCATAACTCGGTAAAACGTCACCATATTTAACGACAGGAGATGCAATGGTTTCGACAGGACAAACAGCGCCTGGCGCTGCATCTGCTGGGTTAAGACATGCTTTCACCGCTTCTAGATGCGGTGGGTCAACTGGTTCAAGGTAGCTTTGCTCAATTGAAAAAATAGTATATCCCTGACCTTTTTGTGTAGGATTAGCCAGTTTATTGATATTATTCTGAGCTATAAGCGTGTAATTTAATACACACTCCCAATCACCGGAAGAACAGCCCCAATATTTCGCACTCCCTTTCGAATTATCTGGATGATAACCCACTTGAAATGAGGGATTATTGGCATATGCAGTATATAATGCAGCACTTAAGTCTGCATAATTTTGATAAATAACGAGATATTCGGGGGTACTTGCAGGACCGACCGTTGGCGCTTTAATCGGTGCAAACCTTAAATGTACTTGTTCTGCCGCAGGTGCTAAATCATGAATTTGCTGAACATAGGCATTAATAGCAGTCGTATTATTACTACTATGAATATCAATAGGAGGTTTATTCTGTGCAACTAAAACACTAATCCACTTGTTACCCGCGATATTTTCTGATGACGTTCTAAAAATATGCAAGCTTTCTTCCCGTGTTGCTTGTGAGCAAAGAAATGAACCCGAACAAACCACAGGTCCACCATTAACAAGAGAAGAAGCAAATTGGTTAGCGATAATTCTTAAATTAAGTAAACAAGAAGCACCTGCTGCGAGCGGAACAGAAGGATCACATGCATTTGTTGTCGTGGTCATTTGCTCAACCCCAGCAATCGCTTGCATCGCTACTTTCCGTTGGAACATAGTATTATTTTTCACCGAATATATAGCCGTGGCCGAGCCATTATAGGCCAGCGTCTTTGGGGCGGCTATAATACGGGTAATTTCAAATAAATGGCCACTTGCAGTAAAACCTGGTTTTAATAAACAGAAAAAAAGAACACATGAAATGATGACCCGCATAATGTTTAATCCTTAAACAAAACTTAGCCTAAAACAGCTTTTGATGGGAGATTAAAGTAAACTTTTATATCAGAGTTTCAACCTATCAACAAGCTAACCTATACCCCGAATGATTTTACGAATCATATATGCTTATGCTCATCAGTTTTATGAATTAATTTAATAGGAACTATACCCATTGCCAATGAAGTTGCGAGATCATAATTGCCTTCAAAGGTTGAAAGGCAATTTAAAGCTTGAGGGAATGCAAAGATATGAGGGTATTTAAAACACTTGGAATGCTCCCTCTCCCTCAGCGGAAAACACACTAAAACACTGAGGTTATGGCAGGGAGAGGGAGTACTTTCTATGAATAATTCATGTGAATACCAAGCGCTGAAAATTATCCGTGATTCTCGAGAGCATAGTGGTTTTATGACGCTCAATGTTTTCAAAGAAATTTAAAATGCCT
>JAHZKQ010000214.1 GCA_022600315.1 Gammaproteobacteria bacterium | reverse complement strand
TGTTATCAGCTTATTTTTTCTACTTCGGAAGCTGTAGATTTTTTTCGTTCCTGGGTTGAGCAGGGTAAGCATGAGTTAGATCGTCATGATAAAGAGAGCTTGGCATCACTGACTGAGGGTGATTTAATTCTTCGGTATTATTATGATTTAAAGAATAAATACTTTGATATGACACTTAAGGGTGGTAGTTGGATAAGGCGTGACGATATAATTATTGGTTTGTTGCTGAATTTCTCGCAAGCAAAAAATCTACATCAAGATGAAAGTGATACCCTTCTTTTAGATAAATACTTTGCTGCTGCACATGATAATCAATATGCAAAATCATTGCTTAAAATTGCACGTTTGAGTTGGGCTTTGAGAGATGATGATAATTTATTGCTGTCGAGGCTGGAAAGCCAATTGTTAAATGCGATGATGGAAGCTAAGGCGCGTCTAGTCGATACAAGTAGGTTGGAAGCATCTATAGATGTAGGTGAGCCCGATGCGGAAGCAATAATCTCCGCACTGAAAACAGGCAAGCACGCTAAAATAAGCTTTGTTAGTAGTGAAAAAAAAGATGCAGTCAAAGATCAGTCAAAGCTTAACCCTAGGCAGATGAAAGGGCAGCCTGCAGTGCCAGGGCATGCATGTGGTTATGCCTGTCGTATTTCAACGCTTGATGATATCAAATCTTTTAATCCGGGTGATATTATTATTTGTGACGCAGTTGATCCTAACATGACACATTTAGTTCCACTTGCTAGAGGCATTGTTGAGCGCCGTGGGGGGATGTTGATACATGGGGTAATTATTGCTAGAGAGTTGGGTATCCCCTGTGTGAACGGTGTCGGAAGTTTTCTTGATAAGGTTTCAACGGGTGATTATATAACCATTGATGGAGACTTGGGTTTAGTTATTGTGGGTGAGGCTGATTTCTCTTTCAATAAAGTGTGAGCTTTGTTGGTATGTTTATTTTTGTAAGAGATTGTTTATTGCGCTATTAATGTTTTTATACTTAAATTCAAAACCTGCATTTACAAGATTTTTTGGAAGTATTTTTTGATTAGCTAATAGTAGCTCTTTACCCATTTCTCCGAAAATAATGTATACGAAAACTTCTGGTAATCGGAGAAAGCATTTTCTATGGCATGATGTAGCAATTGCGGTTGCTAGTGAAAGTTGCGTACAGGGTGTGGGCGAGGAGAGGTTATAAGTCGGTTTGATTTGCTTTAATAGAATAATAAATTGTATCGCACGACATAGGTCGTCAATATGAATCCAGCTGGAGTAAGCGCTTTTATTTCCGATCACAGTTCCTAGGCCCAGTTTAAACGGAGGAAGTATTTTTTTTAGCATTCCCCCGTCTCTGCCTAAGGCCACGCTAAATCGTAAGCAGGAGACTTGGGAGCCATATTCATTTGCTTTTTTGGCGCAACTTTCCCACTTACTGACGAGCTCTCTTGAAAAAGCACTTTGTTTTGAGCTCGCAGGATTTTCTTCTGTTTGTATTTCATTACTGCTAGGGTAGTAACCAATAGCACTTGCGTTGAGTAGCCTCGGTTTAACTGTTGATTGTATATTTTTAATATATGAGACAATCGCTTTAGTTGGATCAATGCGGCTCGCTAGCAGCTGACATTTCCTTTTCTGTGACCATCGCTTACTGGCAATGTTTTGACCGCAGAGATTGATGATGATATCGAAACTTAGGTTAGTTTCTAAAGTTTTTCCATCCCACTCAAGCCGTTTGGCTTCACTGCTCACTTTTTGGATTGATCGTGTCAGTACCGTAACCTTGTGTCCTTCTTGGATTAAAAATGCAGTGAGGTGTTTGCCGATAAAGCCACTACCGCCAGCAATTAGTATGTCCATAATTTTTTTGTATCACTCATGTTAGCTCTGATGGTCATTAGGTAACTTGTTATTATCACCGGTAAAAAATACTGCATTTCTAACCGGGACCCACAAGTATCTGTATAGCTTCGGTAAGGCCTGTATTAGCCTTGAAAACTATAGATTCTAAATATCAAATCATATCATGCAACTATTACAATTAGTATGTTCCCTCGTCGATTTGGTGCCGTTTTATAAGTCCCTATGTAGTTTTTTTAAACCATCTTTATAGCTTGGGTAATGCAAATTGAAATTAAACTTTTTCTTAAGCTTTACATTACTGACTTTACGGCAATGTTGATAAAATTCTTTGGCAGTCGGTGATAGTTTGGTTTTTTCAAATGGTAGTTTGATCAGGTCGGGTTTTTTTAGCAGTTGTGCGGCGTAATCATCAACTAACTCTGGTGCGCTGGGCAAGTCATCGGCAAGATTGTATACCTCTCCAGGAGTAGGCTGTTTTAGTGATTCAAAAAGTGCCCTACAGATATCCTCAATGTGTATTCTAGAGAATATTTGTCCTTCTTTAACAATCGTAGTATTTTTACCATTGATTATTCTGACCAAGCTATTGCGATTGGGTCCATAAATTCCAGCTAATCGAAATATATGCACTGGCAAGCTATGATTCTCAAAAAGTGACATCCAGATATTCTCAGCCTTTAGCCTTCTTATGCCTCGTTCGCCTGGTGTTATGGGCATAGATTTCTCATCTACCCACTTTCCTTTATGGTCTCCATAAACGCTAGTTGATGACAGATATCCAATCCATTGTATTTCGTTTTTATGCTCGATAAGCTGATTTTTAAGTGATTCAATAATTGGATCTGAGCCATCTGTGTTTGGTGGTGCTGAAATTAAAATGTAATTATAGCCAGTGATATTTATCGGGTACTCATTTGGCTTTAATAATATTAACTTGATCGGCGATCCTGCCCATTGTTTGATTTTATCACCGTCTCGTGTTGTCGCACGGACGGAAATATCATGTTTAAGTAGGATGCTTGAGAAATACTGTGCTGTATATCCATAACCTATCATAAGAATTTTATTTATCATGATAATGATTTCACGTTATTATTTTGGCTAGAGAATGTGTCAAACAATTCCAGTCTAAAAGAATATCATTAATGTGTTAGGTTGGTATAGCGATGTGCTGCAAATCTCGTTGGCTACTTGGTGTATACATATAAAGTACATAATGTATAATTGTCACTAAAGGAGTTCATTGGTTATAAGGGAAAAATTTATGCA
>JAHZKQ010000213.1 GCA_022600315.1 Gammaproteobacteria bacterium | reverse complement strand
TAGGACGGTGCCTTTAAAACTTTCTGCAATTTCTGATTTTGATGCTTTTTCTTGTTCAATAAAAGGCATTAAATAAGCAACTGCTTTTTTCATGACGCGTGCGCTTTTAACCACCTGAGGCAAAAACATTTTGCCATCACCGAATAAGTCACCAACAACATTCATGCCATCCATGAGCGGGCCTTCGATGACTTCAAGTGCTTTGTCAAAATTTTGACGCGCCTCTTCAGTATCTGTTTCAATGTATTCAGTGATGCCGTTAACCAGCGAGTGTGTGAGTCGCTTGCCGACATCATTTTCTCGCCAGCGCAAATCTTTTTCGCGCTTCTTGCCTTCACCCTTATAGTTTTCTGCAATTTCTAATAGCTTATCAGTAGCTTCTGCATTGCGGTTCAATACCACATCTTCGACACAGTCGCGCAGTTCTTGTGGGATTTCTTCATAAATCTGCAGTTGTCCTGCATTAACAATTCCCATATCCATACCAGCTTTAATCGCATAGTATAAAAACACAGCATGCATTGCTTCCCGCACAGGATTATTACCGCGGAATGAAAAAGATACATTACTGACGCCGCCACTAATAAGGGCGCCAGGGCATTGTTTTTTGATTTCAGCGGTTGCTTCAATAAAGTCTTTGGCGTAAGGGTTATGTTCTTCAATGCCGGTAGCTACGGCAAAAATGTTGGGGTCAAAAATGATGTCGTGCGCAGCGAAACCAAGGTCGATCAGGATTTTATAGGCGCGAGAACAGATTTCAATTTTGCGTGCTTTGGTATCAGCTTGTCCGGTTTCATCAAATGCCATCACTACAACGGCGGCACCATAGCGCAAGCATTCTCTCGCGTATTTAATAAATTCGTCTTCGCCTTCTTTAAGGCTGATGGAATTAACAACACACTTGCCTTGTACGCATTTTAAGCCTGTTTCTATAATGCTCCATTTTGATGAGTCAATCATAATAGGAACACGGCTGATATTAGGCTCGCTGGCGACCATATTTAAAAATTGGCGCATCACATGTTCGCCATCAAGCATGGCATCATCGACATTGATGTCGATTATTTGTGCGCCGTTTTCCACTTGCTGCAATGCTACATCAAGCGCGGTTTCAAATTCATTATTGCGGATGAGCTTGGCAAAGCGAGCTGAACCAGAAACATTGGTGCGCTCGCCGACATTAATAAAATTGGTGTCTTCGCGTATCTCCAGGGTTTCTAAACCGCTGAGTCGACATAAGGGCTCTATTGTGGGAATCTTTCTAGGAGTGATTTTATCCACAGCTGCTTTAATGGTTTTAATGTGCTCAGGCGTGGTGCCACAACAGCCACCAACAATATTTACAAATCCACTCGCTGCAAAGTCTTTGATCAGTTCAGCCATATATTCTGGTGATTGATCGTATTCACCGAACTCATTCGGTTGTCCCGCATTGGGATAGGCGCATATATAGGTGTCAGCAATTTCTGACAGTTCTTGAATATAGGGGCGCATATCTTCTGCGCCCAATGCACAATTAATGCCGATTGTTAGCGGTTTGATGTGTTTAACTGAATTCCAAAACGCACTAATGGTTTGGCCTGAAAGTGTGCGACCACTGGCATCAGTAATCGTACCGGAAATCATGACCGGTATTTTTACATTGTTTTCGTCGAAGTACTGTTGAATTGCATAGAGGGCGGCTTTGGCATTTAATGTATCAAAAATAGTTTCAACCATTAGGATGTCGGCACCACCATCAATTAAACCCTTAATACAAAGGGTGTAAGCATCAACCAGCTCATCAAAGGTAACATTGCGGCAGCCTGGATCATTGACGTCGGGTGAAATAGTAGCTGTTCTATTGGTGGGTCCAATTGTTCCCACAACAAAGCGTTTTTGCCCCGTTTTTTTGGTAAATTCATCAGCAGCAGATCTTGCGATTTTTGCACTGGCCACATTCAGCTCATAGGCATGATCTTGTAATTGATAATCTAACTGCGAAATAGGGTTAGCATTAAACGTATTGGTTTCGATAAAGTCAGCACCGGCATCGAGATATGCACAGTGAATCGCACGAATAATATCGGGCTGCGTGATTGATAATAAATCGTTGTTGCCACATAGAGGGTGATCATGATTTTTGAACTGCTCTGCGCGGAAGTCTTTTTCCTTCAGCTCATAGGCTTGTATCAGTGTACCCATGCCGCCATCGAGGATCATGATTTTTTTTTGTAGAGCTTTTTCTAATTGTTTGCGCATTTTAGTGATTATTCCTAGTGAATACCGGTTGCGCGCATGTTACCATAGCGCCCATCAATATATAAGGAGTGATTGATATCATGACATCTGTCAGTTTTGAGTTTTTTCCACCAAAGACCGCAGAGGGCTTGCAGAAACTACTGTTTGTAGCTGATGAGTTAAAAGTGGTATCTCCTGATTACATATCAGTAACATTTGGCGCGGGTGGCTCAACACAAGACAATACAAAAAAAACCGTGATGGCTGTGCGTGAACATACGAGCTTAACATTGGCCCCCCATATTTCTTGCGTTGGCACGGATAAGTCACAAATTAGTCAGTTACTTGATGAATATAAACAGCAAGGTATTAGTCGCTTAGTTGTTTTACGTGGGGATTTGCCATCAGGCTATGGCATTGGTGGTGGTGATTTTAATTATGCCGCAGATCTTGTTCGTTTTATTCGTGAACACTCGGGTGATTATTTTTATATCTACGTTGCTGTTTATCCGGAATGCCATCCGCTGTCAGGTTGTATGCAAAGTGACTTGAGCTATTTTAAGCAAAAAGTAGATGCGGGTGCGAATGAGGCGATCACGCAGTATTTTTATTCAGCTGATGCTTTTGAGTGCTTACTTGAAGAAACAGCCAAGCTCGGTGTTGATATTCCCATTACGCCCGGCATAATGCCAATTACTAATCATTCCCAATTAGCGCGCTTTTCTGAGCGATGCGGTGCGGAAATCCCGCGTTGGATGAAGAAGCGCTTAATTGGTTTTGGCGATGACTTAGCGTCTATTCGTGCATTTGGTTTGGATGTGGTCAGCCAGTTGTGTGAACAATTAATTAAATTAGGCGCAAAAGATTTACATTTCTATACGTTAAACAAAGCAGCGCCAAGCTTGGCAGTAATCGATCGCTTAAACTTAGAGGTTAAAAAAAAACAAAATGAAGTGGCTTAGTCAGATATCTAATAAAAATGTGAATGTGATGTTGTTGTGGGTTTTGGTGGCAACCGTTGGGAGACTTGTGCCACACGTGCCAAACATGACTTCACTGTTAGCACTGTCTTTATTGGCAGGAAGTATGCTGAATAAGAAGTCTGCTGCATTGATCACACTAGTTAGTCTGCTGTTGTCCGATGGCTTGCTGTCTTATTTTATGGGTTATCCGTGGCTGGGTAGTTGGTCTTTATTTACTTATAGTGGCTTTTTATTAATTGCGTTAGTAGGCTCAAGCTTGAATTTGTCTTCTAAATATTCGAAATTGTTTTTGATCACACTGTTTTCAAGTTTTGGCTATTGGGTTTGGACTAACTTAGGTGTTTGGTGGTTTTCGTACCCGCATAGTTTGCAAGGGTTAAGCAGTTGTTATCTGCTGGCACTGCCGTTTTTGCGCAATGCATTGGTTGGTGATGTGGCCTGGATGTTTGTATTGTTTGTAGCTTTAAGCAAACTGCTTTCTACATTTAGTCAAAAAATAATAAAGACACAGTAAAAAATGATGTGAAAAAATACTTGGTATGGTAGAGTGCCAAGCTGAGTTTCAAATATGCAGGGATTTGCGTGAAATATCTACAAGGAAAAATTGCTAGGTCATTTTGTTTATCGAGTATAGCTGCGCTACTTTCGGGATGTTTTATGGCTCCTGGTCAGCATTATATTATGCGGCCGTTGAATAACCCAGGACCGGCTGTGGCAGCTCCCGTCAAGCTTGTGCGTTTAGACTATAACCTTCCTCATAAAGACCCTAGCTTATTCCAACCTCGATCTTATCGGGTAGGCCCTGAAGATATTTTAAATATTACTGTATGGGATCACCCTGAATTGACTATACCAGCAGGTCAATTTCGTTCAGCAGAAGAAAGCGGGATTGAGGTTGGCGCTAAGGGTAGTATTTTTTACCCATTTGCCGGACGTTTGTCGGTACTTGGTTTAACAGTAAAGGAAGTAGGGGATAGATTAACATCACGCCTGAATTCATATATTAGAAACCCTCAAGTTAGCGTGCGTGTTGCTGGTTATAATAGTCAAAAAGTTCAGGTGCTTGGTTCAGTGAGGGCTCCTGAAACAGTAGAGGTTCACAGCGCACCAATATCAGTTATGGATGCTATTAATGCTGCAGGAGGATTTGACCCCTTAGCCTCAAATACAGCCTTTGTGTATGTGGTACGACCACAAAAACCATTCCCTACGGTATATACGTTTAATGCGGATGACCCAACGGCTGTGTTAATAGCAAGTTCATTTTATGTGAAATCGCATGATGTTATATATGTCAGCACAGCTGGTATCGTGAATTGGGGTAGGTTTATTAATAATTTACTACCATCGTTCAGCACCGCTATTACCGCCGCAGCGATAGCTAATTAGAATTAGGAGTATTTTTTATGCAGGAGAATTCTTTAGGTGCTAAAGAGCGAGGCTATGTAGATGGCTACCCTGTCCATTCTCAAAATGCTGAAAGTGCATCATCAGCAACTAGTTTGTATCGGGTGTGGGGTGAGGTGCTTATATTAAAGTGGCGGATTGTCTCCATTGTGTTGGTCTGTCTGTTTTTTTCAATATTATTTGCTAGCCATATGCAGCCCAGTTATAAATCTAATATTTTACTTAAAGTTGAGTCGAGCTCAGGCGGAGTGAGTCAGGCTGGCAATTTAGCTTCAATGATGAGCAGGGTGCCATTTTTAGGTGGTACACGGATTAACTCAACGGTTTATGAAAAAACATTAATAAGTTCTAGTTATATATTGGGGCGGGTAATTGAAAAGCTTGGTCTAGATGTACGTGCTAGACCTCATTATTTCCCTATTATTGGCAAATGGTTTGCTCGTGATTATAAAGGTGCAGGTGTTGCTCGATCTAAATTTGGTTTAACTAGCTATGCATGGGGCGGACAACAAATAAAAATTGGATCACTTAAAGTCAACAGCGCTTATATTAATCAAAAAATGAAATTAATAGCTGAAAAAAATGGGCATTACACCCTTTACAATGAGTCAGGCCAAAAAATACTGACAGGCGTTGTTGGTAAGCTGGCTGCGTCATCAAAGATTAATCCAGCAGTCTCTTTAAGCGTTGATTCTTTAGTGGCTAATCCTGGGGACATATTTAACATACGAAAAATTGATGTAGATTCTGTGATTGCGGCGTTGCAAAAAAAATATAAGGCTGTAGATCCGGGGGTGGAAGATGGTGGGCGTGGCTATAACACCACAGGCCTTTTAAAAGTTCAGTATAGCTCGAGCAGCTCTCAAGAAACCACCTTGTTTTTAAATACATTGGCAGATACGGCGTACAGCAGCGGAGCGCAGTTGCTTTCAGAGCAAGCCAGCCAAACACTTGGTTTCCTACAAATGCAGCTACCAAAAACCAAAAAAAAATTAAAAGAAGCTGAATCTGCGTTATCGATATATCAAGCAAAAAGTGGCAACATGAATATGAGCCAGCAGTTTCTTTTTTTTCTTAGAGAGCTATCTACCCGGCAGGCAGCATTAGAGAGCCTTAAATTAAGCCGTACTGAACTCTTACAAAAATATACTGCATCACACCCTTATATGATCACATTGAATCAAAAAATATCAGAAGTTAAAGCCAGTGTTAATGCATTAGAGGTAAAATTACATAAATTACCAATTAGTGATAAAAAATCAGTTGAACTACTAAGAAATGTAAAAACTCAGGATAAATTATACCTAGCCTTACTTGGGCGACAGCAAGAGTTAAAAATATTAAAAGCAGGTGTGCGCAGTAATATACGAATTTTAAATTACGCTGCTGAGCCAGCACTTATGGTTAAACCAAAAAAACTGCCTATATACTTATTTGGGTTAATTGTTGGTTTAATGTTGAGCTTGGGGTATGTGTTATTGCGAGTGGCGATGGACAATAAAGTGACAGATGCTGATGCTATAGAGGAGGTGTTTGGTTTAGATGTTAATGCTATTATTCCTTATAGCGCAAAACAACGCAATTTAACAAATGCGATGAAAGAGGGCTGTTTTGAGACGGGAAAATCATCAATTATTGCCGAATTATATCCAAATGATATTGTTGTAGAAGCTTTAAGGAGCTTCCGCACTAATGTACGGCTTAATTTAAATGACAAGAGTGCAAAAGTTTTTTCAATTTGTAGTTTGACGCCGGGCGTTGGTAAATCTTTTATATCAATTAATATGGCATACATGTTATCAGAGTTAGGTATAAAAGTTCTGTTGATTGACGCGGATCTTCGAAAAGGATACTTGCATAGTTACATGAGAGTGGATAAGAGCCCTGGACTTACTGATCTCTTGACAGAAAAGGCGAGCTTACATGAAGTGGTATCTAACTACCCTTCTACAAATTTGCACTTTATATCAAAAGGTTCACATGAAAGCCGAACGGCTGACTTATTAGCATCTTTAAATATGCAGAAATTAATGAGTGAGGTGAGAAGGCATTATGATGTTATTGTTGTTGATACTGCACCTATTTTATTGCTGACGGACGGTATATTGGCTGCTAAACAGTCTGATATGAACTTTATGATTTTAGCTGCTGGCAAGCATACAGTAAAAGAAGTTAAAGCGGGTTTAGACTTGTTTTCACGTAATAAGTTAACAGCTCCCGGTGTTTTGATGAATTTTTATGACAAGAAAAAACAAAGTAGTTATCAGTACTATCATTATGGATATAGCTATAGGAACGATAGTTACTATACCGATGCAGAAGAGAGCCCCAAATAATTGCCGGCTGTTTAATAAGGAGATCGTGTGTTTGATTCAAAAACAATTTTA
>JAHZKQ010000212.1 GCA_022600315.1 Gammaproteobacteria bacterium | reverse complement strand
GAGATTTTAAAAAATTTAAATCCCAAAACAATTATTATTAATGCTGCTCGCGGCGCTATTATTGATAATACCGCGCTTAGTAAAACTAGAAATTTAATTTGCTGCCTAGATACCTGGGAAAATGAACCGGATATTAATTTAAATTTATTATCGCAAGCGGTGATTGCCACGCCGCATATTGCCGGCTATTCTAAGACCGCAAAACTCAATGCTTCAGCGATGATTAACCAAAGCCTGCGGGATTATTTTTATCTACCGCAATTAGCAACAGCTAAACAACCTCAATCTCAAGGTAGAAATAAACCTTGTTTTAAACAACTGTTGAAATCATTTAATTTACTCGCCTTAACTCAACATATGCAGCAAAGCATTCTAGAGGCTGACAATAAACCGCAAGCCTTTCGTAGGCTTCGGCGTGATTATCCGCTGCGAGAGGAGTGCTTTTCCCGTTAAACTAACTGGATAGTGATTTTGGTCACGGATTTTTATATAAAATAACAATAAGTTACATCTAAAATGACCATCTTATCGCCACTCGATAAAATAGTCATTTTGGTTGACTATTTTATCGAGTGGCGGTAAGACGGTCATTATGACAAAAACACGCTATCTTGGAAATACCATTCAAACACTCTGCTTTGAGCATCAAAAGCGGTAGTGATAGCTTAATGGATCGCTATTATCATTTCTGCTTATATCCTTTTTCTTTAGCAGAAATGCTATCCAGCCAACAGCATACTAAATACTCAGATTTAATAAATACTTTACTCTCACAAAAGTTAGTAAGTGCCAAAACAGCTGATCATTACCTACAACGCCTAATGCAATATGGTCCATTCCCAGAACCGTTACTGCAAGGCTCAAAACAAATACTACAGCTCTGGCAACGCGGTCGAGTTGAAAAAATTATCCGCGAAGATTTACGTGACTTAAGTCGATTGCCAGAATTAAGTCAAATTGAAATGTTAACCAGCTTATTACCTGAACGTATCGGCGGCCTACTAAGTATTCCATCATTATCTAGAGACCTAGAAGTCAGTTATTCAACTATGAAGCGCTGGTTAAATTATCTAAATCAATTATATTACTGCTTTGAAATTAAACCTTATACGGCTTCAATCAATCGTGGTTTACGTAAAACAAGCAAACTTTACCTATGGGATTATAGCGAAATTAAAAATGAAGCGATTAGATTTGAAAATTTAATCGCTTCACATCTATTAAAATATTGTCATTTTGGCACCGATACTGGCATTGGGCACTATAAACTGCATTATCTACGCAATAAACAAAAACAGGAGATCGACTTCTTAATCACAAATGATAATAAGCCTTGGCTGCCGGTAGAAGTTAAGTTAAGTTAAGTTAAATGAAACTAAACCGTCAAACAACTGGACCGTATTTCTAAAACAAATCAACTGTGAGCTTGGCATTCAAGTCGTACAGCAACCTGGCATCTATAAGCTATATCAAATTAATGATTATCAAGTTCTTGTGATTAGTGCAAGCTATTTTTTGCGTCATTTGATTTAGCCATAACTTCCAAACGTAAATGAATACGCTCGCAAACCTGCTGGAGTAATAAAGCGAATTACATGGGTGCCGTATGGCGCTTTTGGACTTAATGAAAAGTAAAGCCGTGGCATATCCACCACAATATAACTTTGGCCATTGGCATTGTATTTAATGTCGCGGCCGGCAATATCTTTCGGCACCGGTTTACCATCCCAAGTGACAATAACATTCACTGGTTTACTGGCTGGACCCATTACAATATACGGTGTACTGGCGGTATATTTTAAAACGATTTCGCCGGGGCCTTGGGATTGCATATCGTCGTTTTGACCCAGCCATTGGCCTTTTAAGTAAACTTTATCCGCCGCAATTGAATCCGGTAGTTGAAAATTATCTGACTCACCCACCGCAGGAGTTTGCTCATTACCTAACGGTTTACGCAATCGTCCGGCACCAATATAAAGCTCTTCGGTTTGTGCACGCCCATCTAAATTTAAAAACACACTTGTGGGTTTATATGGTGGTAATTTCCAACCCGCCGCCTCCAAGGCTTTGCGAATTACTTGTTCTTCGCGACCGTAACTGCCTTCACCAAACTGGGTGTAAATCACTTTACCATTTGGACTAATTACGTATTTTGCCGGCCAAGTAAAGTTATTAAAAGATTTCCAGACTTTCATATTGCCATCGGTTAATACGGGGTAACTAATGCCGGCGGCTTTAACCGCTTTAAAAATATTTGCTGGAATATGCTCGAAATGAAATTCCGGTGCGTGTACGCCAATCACCACTAAACCATAATCTTTATAGCGCTTCCAAAGTTCTTCGGAGTAGGGGGTGGCACGAATACAATTAATACAACTGTAAGTCCAAAAATCAATTAAAATCACCTTTTTTTCTTTTTGCAACGCCTGGATATCTAACGGCGCGGTATTTATCCAACCACCTTCTTCGGGCACTTGACTAATCGAATCAACCACTTTGTTGGCATTGCCTAAACGACCCACGGCAAATAATTTATTGCTAGCAGGCATTTTTTTAGCTTCATGCGTCATGGTTTTAAGCTTGGCCATCGGCTCGGAAAACTTCGGTGCTTGCACGCTACCGGTAATGGGGATTAAAAAGTAACGTACCGCGGGAATAAAGAAATAAGCCAATACCGCTACAACGATAATAACTAATAAAGTAATAAGCCAGCCTTTTTTTCTCATGATTGAATCCTCAAAATTTTTAACACCACCATTGCGAGCGTTAGCGTGGCAATCTAAGTACAATGTCATTCCGTGGCTTGGCCATGGAATCCAGGTTAATACTAGATCCCGCGATCAAGTCGCGGGATG
>JAHZKQ010000211.1 GCA_022600315.1 Gammaproteobacteria bacterium | reverse complement strand
CAGTGCCCACTCGGTGTTTTAGGTTGATTTTTGCCAGTATATTCTTCGATTGCCATATGATAGTTACTGCCACCAAAGCCAAATGCGCTGACGCCTGCGCGACGTGGGTGTTGTTTACTGCGAATCCAGGGGCGTAGTTCGGTGTTTAAATAAAAATTAGAGTTTTCTAGATCCATTTTTGGATTAGGCGCGTCAATTTTCAAAGTGGCTGGCAGAGTTTTGTGATGCAGCGCCATGGCCGCTTTAAATAATCCTGCGGCGCCGGCAGTGCCTTTGCTGTGTCCAATTTGTGATTTAATTGATCCTAAAGCACAAACATTATTTCTTAAATTTGAAAAAGATTTTTTAAGGCCCTCAAATTCAGTGGCATCGCCAACTTTAGTGCCGGTACCATGGGCTTCTAATAATTCAATGCTGTCAGTTGAATAATCCAAGTGTTGGTAAGTACGTTTAATGGCTTTGGCCTGACCGTCAGCATCAGGTGCATAAACACTTTTTCCAAAGCCATCAGAAGAACTGCCCATGCCGCGAATGACGGCATAAATGGGATCGCCATCACGCTCGGCATCGGCTAAGCGTTTTAGGGCGAAAAAGCATAAACCTTCGCCGAGCACAGTGCCGTCGGCATCAGCGGAGAAGGGCCGGCAATCACCGCTAAAGGATAATGCAGTGGTTTTGGCAAAACACATAAACATCGGAGCACTTTGAAAACTATCTACGCCACCAGCAATCATCATCTCGGCGCGATGATTTTGTAATTCGAAAATGGCCATTCGAATGGCTGCCAACGCACTGGCGCATGCTGCATCGATCGCGCAGTTGGTGCCGCCCAAATTAAATCGATTGGCCACCCGACCTGCAATGACGTTGCTTAATAAGCCTGGGAAAGTATTTTCCTGCCACTCTGGATAATAGCTTTTAATTTGCTGGCAAATCTTGTCAATATCTTGGCTTGGGTAGTCAAAATCATTTAGTGCTTGACGCCAAATGGGTTCGTCTAAACGTGCTGCCATATATAATATGAGTTCTTGCGGGCCGGTGGCGCCCAGAATCACTCCAGTTTGGTCTAGATTGGCTTTTGAGTAATCACCATAAACATTCTCTAAGACCTGTTTGGTGGCACTTAGTGCCAGTAGCTGTGAGCTGTCGGTAGCTTCTAAATTTTGTGGAGTGATGCCAAATTCCATAGCGTCGAATTCTATGGGCTTTATGAAGGCACCTTTCTTGCAATAGAGCTTGTCGCGGGCTTTAGGGTCAGGATCAAAGTAGTCCTTTGTCTGCCAATACGCCTCGGGTATCTCTGTGATCAAATCTTCACCATTATAGATCACTTGCCAAAAGGCCTTGGCGTCACTAGCGCCTGGCATGATGGCACCGGTGCCAATAATTGCGATAGGCTCAAAGCCGTCTTGTGTGGGCTTGCTCACTTTATATACTCTATTTCAATATGGAGGTTGATAATAGAGGAAATCTTAGGGGAATGCCAACTGTGGCTTTAATTAATTTGTTTTTAATTTGATCGGTTTAAAGTCAAAACAACCTGGATTTATTTTAACCCCAAAAGTACGTAATTGTTGGCTGCGAGTCACTACAGCAGCACCTTCAAGGATGTTTAATGCTATCTGTACAACTTGACGCTGTGGTAATGGTTCAAGGTAAGAATCTTGAACCCAGTGGTTAAATGCCCCCATTGCTGGACCACACCAAATTTGGTAATCCGCTTGTCGCTCAGTTTCGCCCTGTATTGCCCAGCGACTGGCATTGCCTAGATACCAGCGGAAAATTAGTGCCATTTTCTTTTTTGGGTTGGTATCGATGTCAGCGAGTGTTTTTGCATCACGTTGCATAAAGTAATCATAGGTTTGCTGCCAAATAGTTTCAATAGAGGTTTGTAGAATATCTTTTTCTAGTTTCAGTTTAATTTTCTGTGGTAGTTCATCGATTGAGTTATATTTTTTATACCATTCATATAATCGCACAGCATGCATGGCAAATAATGTGCCGCGTTTTAAAACTTGCAATTTTACGCCTTGTTCAAACATATCCGCCGCTGGCGCCATAATGACATCAGTTAAATCAGCTTGAGTTAATAATTGTTTGCCATTTTCAGATAAGCCAGATTCAATAGCGGCTTGATTAATGGAGCCCGTCATAATGTAATCTGCACCCATCGCAAATGCTGCCGCGGCGGCTTCAGGTGTGCCGATCCCGCCGGCAGCGCCAATTCGAATCGGTGATGAATAATGATACTGCTGCGATAATTTTTCACGCAACTGTAAAATCACTGGAAATAAAGCAGTTAATGGCCGATTATCTGTATGGCCGCCAGAATCAGATTCTGCAGTAATGTCTTGAGCGAGTGGAATATATTGTGAAAGTTTAGCTTCTTGTGGCGTGAGTTCGCCGCACTGCACTAATTCATTCACAATTTCTATTGGTGGCGGCGACATAAACTGCTTTGCTAAATTAGGTTGTGAAATTTTCGCAAAAATATGGTGTTGACGAATAATCTTGCCTTGCGAATCTTGTGTTAAACCATGGCAAGCTAGGCGGACAATGTTAGCATTCACCTGCATAAAAGCCGAAGCGGATATACGTTGAACTTTATAACGAATATAAAGCTCAACAACTTGTTTTTCCAGACCAGGTTCATTGGGCATGTGGATTAAATTCGAGCCCCAGGTGGCTGATGGAGTAGTTGCTAAAGCCTGGGTAATTTTTTGTAGTGCTTGTTCAATACGCTCAGGTACCAGTCCGGCGGCGCCAAAAAAACCTAGCATATTCGCTTTTGCCATGGCGATAACAATTTCTGCTGTTGCAATACCGTTAGCCATTGCGCCGGTTACATAAGGAAATTGAACGTTATGTGCGCGAGTAAAATCTTGACTGCCTAGCCACTCAGGATAAAGCGCTGGTAACAAGCCAATGGTGCGCCACTCTTGATTGTCTATCGCATCAGTATGGGGCCAACGATAACCGGACTGATGTTGTAAAATATAGAGAGGGCGTCTTACGTCTTGGATTAGTGTGATTAGGGATTTTTCTTGATGTGCAGTATTCATGCGTTTGCTCCTGAAAGTGAAGTAATTTGTTGGGCTACCAAATCAATGAGTGATTTTTGTTGAGCGGGACCGTAATGCCTAGTGTCAATGGGTTCGCCAATCTTAATTTTTATGGTTTTATTAAGAAAAATTTGTGAGGTTTTTGCCGGTAGTATTTGTTCAGTACCAATTATAGCGACGGGGACAATTAAGGCATCTGCTTCTAGTGCTAAGCGAAAACCACCCGCCTTTAGCGGTAATAAGCCCCCTGTTTTTGATCGTGAGCCTTCGGCAAATACCCAAAATCGCACACCCATTTTTAATAAAGACTTAGCTTTTTCAAATTCTTCTAAATTATTTCCACCATTAGATCGATCGATGCTGATGAAATGACTTAATCTCATGGCTGCGCCAAAAAATGGCACTTTGAATAAGGCATTTTTTGCGACCATGCTAATATAGCCTGGGATCGTTGCATGAATCAAGACCGGATCATACAAACTTATGTGGTTGCTCATATATATATAAGGTCGATTATTATCCCAATTGTTGCTGTGGCTACTTGTATTACTTTGCTGCAGGCTATATTTTGTCTTAGTAATTGCTAGCAATTTTATTGAGGCGATATGTTTATAGCAAGTAATATGCCGTTGTGTCAGGCGATTTAGTTTTGCCAGTAAAATAATTTTACTCGAGTACCAGCCGACAATAAAAAATGACCTTAAAATTACAATAAAGTTTTCTATTTTTTTAATCCAAGTCATTGCTGCTCACTCTGAAACCCTCTTTTGTTGAGCATACTGTCATGTGATAGTAAACTCCAGATTTTTCACAAAGTACTTTATCACTTTCTAAAATTTTAAAGTGACTAGGATGAATTTTAAATTGATGAGAGAGATGATCTTTGATGGCAACTTGCCGAGCAATGTTCATTAAATCAGTACTATTGATATTATAGATATGGGCAATGGTACCAGGTAAGTAGTCGTTTTGTTTTACATCAGCTAAACTTATCTCTGTGGTTGATTTTTTTATTGTGGAAATATGTAGTCCAGGAATATATTTCTTATCTTTTATGAATTTTTTTCTTTGCGACTGCGGCGCATTTCCTAACCGACCATGAATGCGAAATAATTTTTCAATCAGTTTAATTTCAAGTAGCGGTTTATTGTTTTGTGTCACTTGAATCAAAAATCTTGGATAGTTATTATCATGATAAAAGCCATCTGGTATTACATGGATTGTTAATTCTCCAGATTTTGGCAGGTCATTATAAAAATTTAATGATTCAATAATAGCAGGATAGGCAACAAAATCTGCAGGAGTGTTATTGTTCCAGCGAAATAGCTTGGCATGAGGAATAGGGTGAATAAAATTATCTAAGAGAATTGTGTATACCTGAGCATTGGGTTCAGTGAGGTCGATGTTTGCGCATGCGCCATGCCTAGAAAAACTCATAGATCGAATGAGTTGAAAGCTCTCCCCGTGAAATAAATCAGCTTCTTTATAAGGTGATTCTATCCCTTTCAGTTCAGCAATTTCAAAAGGCTTTTGAGTGAATGATGGATATTGATCAGCTAATTCGATTTTAGCGGTAGCAATTTGTTTTTCTTTGCTATGAATGATCTGGCTAATTTTGGCTTTATAGTGGTTAGTAGATTCTTCTTCAATGCGATAGCGTAGATTAAGTTCTGGATTAATTACTAACCATTGATTGAGCGCTATATTTTTAATAGAAACTAATTTTCTATTTGGGTGTTTATTTTTCATCAATGCCATCAGTTTAGCGGGTAGGTGCATTATTGGGACTGCGGGTAAGGTAAAAGTAGGGCAATGATCAGTTATCCATGGATGAGTGGTTTGGCTGATAGTTTCATTGTAAATGAATATTTTTTTTGAAATATCTTTGGTTGCTTTTAAAGATAAATTTTCAGCTTTATAAATGCAAATATTATTCACCCAAAGCTGACTATTTGCGGTCACGCAGTATTCTGTTTTAGTTTTATTGTGTTGAGTAATCTCCAAAACGATAATAATTTTCTTGTCTTTGGGGATAACTTGCCCACGATAGGTCCATTGTAAATCATGTGCTTTAGGTGTTGAGAAACACGCGTCATTAAATTCCGTGCCGGTATCAATCATGTAAAATTTTAATAGCTCAAGCATTGCCTCAACGCCTATTGAACCGGGTTGCACAGGGTCTTGGTAAAAGTGTGATTTAAAGTACCAATCAGATGGATGGACATCTTTCTCTGCGCGTAATAAACCTAATTTTTCTTGTCCGCCATCTTTCCAGTAGCCGGTGATGCGGGTTAATAATTGCAGTTTCTTTTCAGGTAAACATAGCGATTGATTAAAATAATTTGCTGGACGTTGGCTAAGGTCAAGATGATAGTTTGATGCTTTTTCTAAGGCGGTATTTTTTTCCTGATCAGTAATGGGGGTGCCAACTTGATTGGCAAATGCAGCAGTAGAGAAAAAGCCAAACACAGTTTTTAAAGAGAAAATTTCTTGCATATCTTGATTCTTACAATTAACGTCAAAGGCAACAATAATTGTGTCGTTAAATGCCGCATGTTTGGTTAGAGTGACTTCGGTAATAACGGTTTTTGTTTGGGTTGTTACCGGGTGATGAAGACAGCCATCACCATCTAGGTTGCGAAAACAGAGCTCATTATCTTCTAAGGCATCACCACTAACAAATACGGCCAGCCAACCACAGGGTTGTAGGGCGACTTCCATCAGCACGCAAAACGGCATCTCTTGGGTTTTACTTTCAGTGAAAAACCAAGCATCTGGTTCAATATCATATTCAACGATTACTTTGCTGCCTATTTTAGGTTTTTTTACTTCACCGTTAATTTCTAGTACTCGTGACATGAAATGATAAGGTGGTGAGGGTAAGTGCACAAATGGTTTGTTAGGATTATATTTGTGAAATGCAGGTCCAAATGCTTGTTCAGGACGTCCCCAGGCGCAGGCGATTAATGAACGAAAATCAAACTTAAAGTCATTAAGTTTGGCAACGGGTTTAGGTTCTTGATAAGTTGCTAAAAATTTTGTTTGATTTTCAAAAGGCAAGTCAGGAATTAAATTCACCGAAAAATAAGTATAAAATGATTTAAGCCCGTCAACGCTTACCATCAAATGTGCGTGTAACGTAGGGTGTGGCGCTGCAATCAATTCATCAACATATAACTCATAAACCACTTGCTTTGATTGTGGTGAAGCCTGGCCGCGGCAGAGTAGTTTATAGTTTTGGTCTTTAACTGGCTCAAATCGCCAGCCATCTTTATCAAGACTAAAACCGCAGGCAATTAGGTAAAATGCAAATATATCAAGGCCTGCTTCTAACATTAATGTGCCTGGCACGCAGGGATCATTTTTAAAGTGCCCTTGGAAGCTCCAATGCTCGGGAGTTAGGTTTTGTACAGCACGTAGGTAGCCACGTTTTTTGGGGCCGCCATTAAAATCAAATTCTGTTATTTCATCAATTAACTGTAATTGATTGTAATGCGTACGTGGTGTTTGTGTATGCGTTTGCGTGTAAGCATAATCCTCTCCCATACAAGTCACAACATCACCCTTTGATAAGGCGAGGAGTTGTTGTTTGTTAAATTGCTTTGTTTGTGGTGTAAGTATTGGAGTAGCTAATTTAGGTGTTGCTACATAATCAGCCGTTTCGGCATCCCATAATACTCCGCTAGATTCAGCTAATTCTGCATCGGTAAAAAAACCAGCTTGACCATGGCGCACAGTTAGGCAAAGTTCACCATTAATCCGGCAATTTGATTTAAAGAAAAACAATAAGATGTCATCTTGTTTGGCATAACCTTCTAGATGAATATCAAAATGTAAGCTGTCACCCACCTTGGGTAATTCGCTATGATAAGTCAATTCACAGCCCAGTAATCGATAAACGCGCTCACCTTTATTTTCTAGGTTAACACCTAACCAAGAAATTAATAATAAATCCGCCTGGCCTGATTCAATGGTAATGCCGGCGGGCATACGCCCATCTTGTAGATACCAGGCATTCTCAGTGACATCGGTTTCGGTATAAATGCTGCCAGTTTTCATTGAGGCAGGTTCTGCATCTATTTTAATAATTCGGTCAGTTAAGAGTAAAGGTGGCTCTGGCATTCTGACTTGGCGAAAGTAATTATCTTGAGCCGCAAATAGAGGGCCAAATAAATCAGATATTTTTCCTGCAGCTAATTTTTCTAGATCTTGTCGATTAAATAATACGGCAGGTTTTTTGGGAGTTTTTTCAGTGCTGGCTTGCTTGGCGCTAGCATCAAAATGAACAACTTTTGTTGCTGGTGATTTTTTCATTGGGGCAGGTTGTGTTGGTGGCAGTGCTTGTTCAGTACAGAGGGTGTCGAATAATTGATTTTGAATGCGCATAAAATGTTGTTGGGCGCGATGTTGTTGTAATAAATAGGCTTGATGGGCATCAGCAATTGTCATAAATTTTTGTGCTTGCTGGGGAATTGCCATTGAGTCATTTAATTTTGGTGCAGCCGACATGGATTGTATCCTAGCTGTATTATGTTGCGCTATTATTAGGTTGGGTAGCACGATGTCATGCGGGTGTGCTGGATAAGTAAAATAAGTTTTTTGCGGTGTTTTAGTTGTCATTTTTATATCCTGAGTGTAAGTAAATAGCTTGCGAATCACCATTAAAAGCTTGCAGGATGATTTTTGCAGAACTATTTATTTTGGTTTGGCATAAAACTGCAGCAGCAGCCGTGTGTAGTAAGCCGCAAGCTGCATGCGCGTGGCCAAATAGCTGGCAGATATTTAATGCTTGATCTGCATCGCCAAGCGTAAAGTTGGTATTTGAAAGCGTTGTTTCGCTCAAGTGCGCGATAATTTTATCGTTATTTTTTTCAGCATCACTTAAGCGTTTTAATACTAGTACGACAGCAGCATCGCCTGGTGTTCGATGGTTTGTTTTACATAATGCAGCAGCGGCTTTGGCCTGTACGGTTTCACAACTCATATCTACGGCGCCAACGAGCGCGGCAGATATTTCATGATTTTGTAAGGCGTGTTTAGCTAACAATAAACTTTGTGTACCAGATAATTCACCGCGCGATACTGAAAAACTGGGGCCTTTTAAGTTGAATTGCAAGTTAACTCTGTTGGCAACAATATTTGGCATATTGCCGATCACATTAGCGCCTGTTAGTGGTGGACAGATTGTGGATTTGGCTTGTTGTAACCAGTTTTGCTTTGGTGCTTTGCTGTATTGCCCAATGAGTTCTGCCAGTCGCCAGCGAAATCCATAGCGCGATACCACTGTGGATGGTTGCATGCCAGCATATACAGCAGTATTTTCATCTACCTGAGTTTTTGCTATTGCTTGTTGGCAGGCTTTTAAAAAGTAAATTTGCTGTGGCAAGGCTTTTTCTAAATCTTTGGGTGGGAAATTAAGTTCTTCGGCAAGCAAGTCGACGGGTTTAGAAAATCCCCCTAGTAAATTTCCTTGTTTGTTAAGGCAGGCTGTTTGCGTTAGTAAAGCTTGCTGAAATTCATTGACATTACTACAGCTTGCAGCGATAACGCCAATGCTAACAATCACAATATCTTCAGCTTTTTTTGCACTAGTTTGGGTATTTTTATATTTTGTTTTTGGTTGATATTCTTCAACAATCAAATGGGCATTATTACCGCCAAACCCAAAACAACTAATGGCAGCACGCTTAGGTTTGTTGGTTTGCCAGGGTTTATTTTCATTTAACAATTTAAAATCAGAATTTTTTAATGCATCGATGGGTTCTTCTGTAGTTAATGTGGCGGGTAGAGTTTTTTCTTGAATTGCCCATAGGCTTCTGAGTAAAGCTGCAATACCTGAGGTGGTTAAGCTATGTCCTAAGTTTGATTTCAATGCGCAGAGTGTTGGGGTTTGAGTTTTATTTTTAAAAATTTCTTGCATGCTGCTAATTTCAATACCGTCACCAACCGGTGTGCCGGTGGCATGGCAGTCAACCAAATCAATGCTATCAGGTTCAATATTTGCTTGCTGATAAGCTTGCTGCATAGCGGCAACTTGACCGGCTTTGGCAGGCGCTAAAAATCCGCCACTGCGACCATCGTTAGATAGTCCAATGCTGCGAATAACGCCGTAAACTTTATCACTATTTTTCACTGCATCAGTTAGGCGTTTTAAAACAATCATTCCAGCGCCTTCAGCTGGTACCAGCCCATTGGCAGTTTTTTGGAAAGGTAAGCTTTGACCTGAGGGGCTTAATGCATTCAAATTAGAAAAGCCGGCGTGAATAAATAAATTATCAGCCGCATTCACACCACCAGCTAGCATTACATCGGCTTGTCGTCGTTGCAATTGATCACAGGCTAATTTAATAGCGTACAGTGAAGAGCTGCAAGCAGCGTCAATAGCATAGGCGTTAGAAAGATTTAAAGCTTTGGCGCAAAACTGCACTGGAAATCCTGACATAAATCGATTTCTTGGGTCAGGACGTGCAGATTTAATTTGTTTAAGTTCAGCCGGTGTGAAAAGCTTTGAATTTTCAGCCAGCCAAATATTTTCTGCATATTGGTTTAAGGTTTTGGTGGCATAACCTAAGTTCCCTATAATCATGCCAGCTTTTATTGCCGATATTTTATTAATATTGAGTTGGGCATTTTTTATTGCTTCACTGCCAGTATAAAGCAGCCAGTGAAAAATTCGATCTAAGTGAGCCAAGTCTTTTAAATTGATTGCAAAGTCATTTGAATTTAATACAGGTTTGGTATTTACATAGCCGCCGTGCAAAATTTTATTTTCAATCAGCTCTATATCTGGCGAGCTTAAAGAGGCTGGAACCATAGCCTTAGCTGCAGCAGTCAAACAGTTCTTTTTCGCAACAACATTTTGCCATAACTGCATGGGTGTTGACGCCTGTGGTAATAGGCAAGATTGGCCAACAATCGCAATAGGTTTGAACATCGATTTTCCTTTAATTATTCTTATGGTTATAGGTGTACATGCTGACATCACTGAGTTCGGCAATAATTTTTCCATCTTGATTGATCAGTTGTGCTTGACTGATAGTATGATATGCATCTTTAATCTGACTTTGAAATTCGCAGCGAATGAGGTCTTCATGAATCATGTCTTGATATTGAGTATAGCAACCAATATGAGTGGGTAGCGTGAGTTGGTTAAGATATTGTTGACCCCATAATATTAGGAGTTGTAACACTCCATCGATTCGAGCCACATCGGTGTGCCAGTGGCCAGGCCAATTTAGTTGCTGTATGCCTATGAGTTCAGCTGCGCCACCTTTTTCATCACAATAAATTAAATTTTTAATGGTTTGAAAGTCAGGGCCATGAAATAATTTATTCGGTTGATATATTGCTTTAATATTGTAGGGCCAAGGTTTTTGTGCCATTGCCAGGGTTGATTTTTCAGGTGCAAAGAGTGATTGATTCATTTCAATATTAGCTTGATAGCATGATCGTTCCTGCTGGTCGGATAAGTTAAGTTGATAGGTTTGAGTATTTTGAACTTGTTCGCAGTTAATATTGACTATGTCATCTTGCTTGGCAAAATTTGTGAGTTTGATGCCATTTAAAACCCGCAGATCTTTACAGCTAAATGCTGGGCTAGCAGCAACTATGGTTTTGGCAAACCACTCTAATACTAAACAAATAGGAATGACTATTTGATTATTAATCTTATGGCTGGTGAGAAATGGATATTCTATTTTATTGATAGTGATTTGTTGTGGCAGGGGTTGTTTATTGGGCTTAAATCCGGCCCCCAGTACAACTTCAGTATGTTTTTCTTTGGTATCATAGAGTTCATCAATAAACATTTGCGTGCCTTGATCTTTAGGGATCAGGGTGATGCCTTGAGAGGCAAAATGTTTTTTCAAGCCATCATTAACCATGCCGCTATCCCAAGGCCCCCAATTATAAGCTTTCACCAAACAACTTTTACCGCGTTGTTGTTGCAACTGCTGACCGACTTTATTTAACACTTCATTGGCCATGGCGTAATCAGCCTGACCTTTATTGCCAAATCGTGCAGCCACTGAGGAAAATAACGCAATTAGTTGCAAGTCATCTTGTTGGGTGGCTTGTAAAAGATTGTAGAGCCCTTGCGTTTTAGTGGCGAACACTCGATCGAATTGTTCGGCAGTTTTATCAATCACTAATCGATCGGCTAAAACTCCAGCGCCATGCACAATACCGTCAATGCGACCATATTGTTTACGCACAGTTTCGCAGGCTGTTTGCATCGCATCGAGTGATTGTACGTCACAACTTACATAGGTGGCTTCACTGCCATTTGTGATCAATGTATTTAGAGTGGCGCGAATGGTGTTAATTGTAGAAACTTTATTGGCTTTGCGCTTTATGTCATTTGGTGTGAGCTTAAGCTTCTCTTGATCCATTTGCTGGAATAGTATTTTTTGAATCTGCGATAAGTCAGTTAGATTTTGCAATGATGGTGGTAGTTCTTCTAATTTGCTACGTCCAAGTAGGACTAATTTTAAATTTAATCTACGACTCAAGGCAATTAAACAATCGGCAGTAATACCTTTGGCGCCGCCGGTGACAACCAATACTGAATCTTGCTTGATTGCACAGGAGCCTTTGCAAACGGCCACAGCTTGTTCGCTGAGAGTGATTCGTTCACCATTTGCGGCTAAGCCAATTTCGTAGTGATCATCTATGTGTGTTATTTCGGTAAATAAGCGTTTGGCAATAACCGCTGATTTTTGTTTGCTGACATTAATATCAATGGCTTTAAGTTGTGCTTGTGGGCATTCATAGCCTAAGGTTTTTATTAGGCCCGATAGACCGCTACACCAAACGGCCTGTGGCTGATCCTTATTAAAGCTAAAATCAGCATTATTATTTTGCACGCTAATAAAAAGTCCAGGCTGGTCGATGGTATTATTCGCCATAATTTTTGCGGCATTGAAGGCCTGGTAATTTATCGCTAAGGCCGATTGCACGTCATTTATTTTTTGCAATGCATTGAGAAAAATAACACCGTCGGCTTGTGCATTAACTTGATCTACCAGTTTGACTTTATAGCTTGCCTTTTTGAGTAATTTTTCTAATGCGGCGCCGATACCAAACTCATCTTGAGTGATTTGAATATTATTTAACTTGCTCAAGGGGTATTGCCTGGAGTTATTGCTAGTTAGCGTTTGCTTTTTAACCAGGTAGCGCGTTAAGGGTTTTTTTTTGAGTGATTGTCTTCTGCGTCTAGCGCTTCATTAAAGTATTCAACAATCTCATTGAGTGTTTTCAATGCGGTCATTCTATTGGGATCAAGTTTTGGTAAATTAGGGACTTTGCTTTGTACACCAGATAATATTTCTACGCGCTTGATTGAATCAATACCTAAATCGCTTTCCATGTCCATATCCATGTTGATCATGTGGCTAGGATAACCGGTCTTTTCTGCAACTACATCCAGCATCACGGTATGTAAATCGGCAGCAGCCGTTTCAGTGATGCTATTGCTAACAGGCTCTAGTGTGGGTGCAACTTCAGCGGTAGCTTGAGGCTCTGCAATCGGTTGTGGGCTGAAAACCGGTTGTTGCATTTCTGGTGCGGCTTGGGGCTGCGGCATAATTGAGGATGCAACAGTTTGTGGGTTATTGACTGCTGCTTGCATAGTCGGTGCGGCTTGCATAGTAGCGCTGACTACCGCTTGAGTTTCAACGACAGGTTGTTGCGCTATAGGTGCAGAATAAATTGGCATGGATTGCACGGTTGTTGTAGATAATGGCGGGGTGTTTGTTTGGTGGACAATGCTATCGATAGGTGCGCCACTAAGTGCAGCTAAGTTTCTTTCCGCCACTCTTAAAAATTCAGTGTGTGTATCAGCCATTGTTTTTTGATACAAGGAATGTGCTTGAGCGATTTGGTTTTGGAAATTTAATACCAGCGATGCAAGACTATTCGCTTGATTAGTTTTGGGTTTATGGTCTGCAGATTGATTGCTCATAGCGTCTTCCTTGCGGTTTATTTGTTGTAATCCTGAGTCAGGCTCTTGCGGCGGTATTATATCACCAATTTTTTTAGGGGGGTATGGTTTATTATAGTTGCAGCCCCTAATTTTAATGCTAAATTCATTTGGTTTCTTTTCTGGTGGATGTGCATCTATTCTATAGTTTTTCCATAAATAGCCAAAGTTGAGGTTAATTCCAT